>VYEH01000337.1:0-344 GCA_009843005.1 Pseudomonadota bacterium
GAGTCGATGAAAAACTGTGGCCACGACAGGTTTCCTCGTGTTTTGCAGTCGCCCTACTCTACCACCGGACAGGCGGCGGTGGACGATGGCCGGATTGCCGGCGGCCAGGTGTGTCGGCGGTGCAGGATTGGGTGGGGACGATGGCCCGCTACCGCCATCCCTGAAAGCGTTGAGTGTCCTTAGTCCCCGGCGGCGTAGACGACTGCGCCGGACGTGTCGCCGGACGTCATCCACCTCAGAATCTCGTAGTAGCGGCGGACATTGTCCACGTAGCTGACGGGTTCCCAGCCACGCGCATAGCCCCTCGGCACACGCTGGTACCAATCTGCATCGGCCAACAATGG
>VYEH01000337.1:354-1598 GCA_009843005.1 Pseudomonadota bacterium
CGCTCCCGCACCTGCTCCCAGGAATCGGGGTTGCCGCCCTGGATCTCGGTGATGATTCTGGCGTCTTCCAGGTGTCCGAAGCCTACGTTGTAGGCCGCCAACGCAAGCCAGGTTCGATCCGGCTCCGCAATTCGTGGCGGAATCTTGCCGGTCACCCGGACGAAATACGATGCGCCGCCCACGATGCTCTCGAAAGCGTCCGTCCGGTCCTCAACTCCCATCATCAGCGCGGTCTGTCGGGTCAGCATCATCATGCCGCGCACGCCGGTGGGCGATACCGCCTCAGGGTTCCAATGAGACTCCTGGTAGGCCATCGCGGCCAGCAAGCGCCAGTCCACGCCGGTCTCCCCGGACGCCCGGAGAAAGTACGCCTTGTATTCCGGGAGGCGGGATTCGAAACGCCGGACAAACGCCCGCGTACCCACATAGTCGAATTCGTCTTCCACGTGAAAGTAATAGCGCTCGATGATCCGGGCCAATTCGTCGGTGGCCTCGAGTTCCGCGAAGTATTCCGCGACGCTGTCCCGCAACGATGAATCCGAACCCTTGCGAAGCGCCCATGCCACCGGTGTCTCCCCGCCCAGCCCGAACGCGGCCTCGACGCCCGGCACCGAATGTCTGAGCAGTTCGAACAGGTTCGAGTCGACTATCGTGAAGTCGCTCCGGCGGCTCGCCACGCGCCGTACCAGTTCGGCCACCCCGATTCCAGGGATTTCCTCCCACTGTAGCGAAGGCAGCTCCGCGCGGGCCGCGGTCAACGCACCCACGTCCGAAGACCCGCTGAGTATCTCGATGCGCCCACCCAGGAGATCGGCAAGGCCTTCCGGCTTGCCGGTGCCGCGCCGGTGGATCACGAGGGGCTGTACGCTGAGGTACGCAGGACCGAAATCCACTGTCTGCCTGCGCGCTTCGGTTGCCGACAAGCCCGCCGCGCCCAAATGGGCCTTGCCGAACCGCACGTCTGCCAGGATTTCGGGGAAACTGTCGACTTCGTAGATGCTCAGTTCGACGCCCAGCCACTCCGCATAACCCCTGGCCAGATCGTATTCCAGACCGCGGGGTTCATCGGGGCCGCGGTAGAAGGTTCCCGGACCGTTGCGAGTCGCCACGCGCAATTCGCCCGAGACCAGAATCTGGTCAAGGAGGCTGGGCGTCGGTGCACAGGTGGCAAGCACCACGCAGGCCCCAGCGATTCCGACTGCGCGTATCAATTTCCAAACCATAACTATCAATGGGTTGCGATA
>VYEH01000337.1:1608-6329 GCA_009843005.1 Pseudomonadota bacterium
ATTATAAGTAGAATATAGCTATTCTTTGCAACCCCTTCAACTTTTACGACCGGTCGGTCGCGAATCCGGTTGCGGGTAGGGGTTGGATTATCCTCGCGTGACGCCCGCCCCGGAGCGGACGGGTCGCCTAAAATCCGACCGAGACGCCGACGTTGACCGTTGCGGCGCGGCCGGCATTTATGTCCATCAACTCGTAGTCGGCGCGAAGCATAAGCAAGGGCAGGCGCCACTGCAATCCGACGATGGCCGTAGGCCCGCTGTCCGTGGCGCTGCCGCCGAGATTGACCGTGTTCAGGACGCCTCCCGCACCGGCCACAGACAGCCCGATGTTCTGGGTCGAACTGGTCTTCGCATTGAAGTAGCCGAGCCCCCCGAAAACGCGCCCAGGCGAAACGGAAGGTAGCCCATCGCTCTCACCGTTCCGATGTCGATATTCGTGGCGAGATTCGCGGAGACGGTGACGTCTCCGACCTGCTGGGACCAGGTGCTCGTGAGATCGCTCGCCCGTCCGTAACTGACCTCGATCCCCAGATTGCGGGTAACATTCCATCCGCCGAACAGCTTCCAGGCCAGTTCGGAATCGTCCAGCCGGGAAGGTATGCCGATTCTCTGCGTCGCGCCGCCCACGATTTCGTCCACCAGGGTATCGTCCACGACCACCGAAATCGGTCCCTGATCCTCATCGAACTGGAAATTTCCGACGCCGATGCCCGCATAAGCTCCAAGGCCGCGCAGTTGCGCCGCCGCCTGCAGACTCAAGAGGAGAAGGAAGACAAGGCTGGCGGCTCTCAGCATGCTGCGTTCGGTCCGGTATTCAAGCCACCGAGGCTACACGCAGGTCGAATACAACGCAATCGCGAATACCTCGCACGCCGTACTCTGCCTCGCGGTCATGCGATATGGCTTTGGCCGATGTCGGCGACGCGAACGGTTCCGGCCTGTTTCATCACTATTTCGAGTTCACGCGCCAGCAGGTCGAGTACGGTTTCGACGCCTTCCTGCCCGAACGAAGCGAGGCCCCACAGATAGGGACGGCCGATGGCGATGGCATCGGCGCCCAGCGCCAGGGCCTTGAAAATGTCGGTACCGCGCCGAAACCCGCCGTCGACGATCACCGGAATCCTGCCCTGTACCGCTGATACGACTTCGGGAAGGCATTCGATCGTGCTGCGCCCGCTGTCCTCGGAGCGCCCGCCGTGGTTCGAGACGATGATCCCGTCCACCCCGTGCTCCACGGCCATGCGTGCATCTTCCGCCGTGACGATGCCCTTGAGCATCAGCCGCATGGAGGTGAATTCCTTCAGTCGGTCGACGTAGTCCCAATTCATGAACGCCGTGGCCGGCCTCCCGATCGAGGTGCCGGCGTACATGGGTTTGGGAGGAATGACTCCTGCGTCCGGCGCGTGGCAAACCAGGCATTCTTCGTTCGAGTCGCGGTGATAGCGCGCCAACGCCTCGCGGTTGCTGGCGGGCAGATCCACCGTCAACGCGAGAACCGGGCAGCCGCTCGCCTCCGCTCGCCTGACGATGGCTCGCGTACCTTCCCAGTCCGGGTTCGTGTAGAGCTGGAACCAGACGGGCCGGCCGCGGGCGCCGTTGACGTCCTCGACGGCCGTGGAAGTCACGGTGGAGAGAATCTGCTCCACGCCACGCGTCCGCGCCGCCCGGGCCACGGCGGCTTCTCCCTCCGGGTGAAATGCCTGCTGACTGCCGCACGGAGCAATGAGTATCGGCAACGAATACGATTCGCCGAACAGCTCCATGGACAGGTCGATTTCCCGGACATCGACGAGCCTGCGCATCTTCAGGCGGAACTGCTCGAATCCCTCGCGGTTGGCCCGCAAGGTGCCGCCGTCGTCGGTGCCCATTGCCATGTACGTGTAATGGCCCGGTAACAACACCTGTTTGGCGGCTTCGTGGAAGTCAAAGACGTTTACGGCGTCGCCTGCACTGGAAATAATCTGCGGCGCATATAAATCGGCCGGGTCCTGCGCCAGGATCGGCGGTGCTGCATACACCACCGGGCTGCTGGCGAGGAAACGCAGAAAGTATCTTCTGGAGGCAAGATTCGAAGCGGCATCCGTTTTCATTTTCTTCTGAATTTTATTCATCGTGCCCGACAATCTGTCATATTATATGGGCAAGCGCGGCTGCGGAGCATGTGGGAGATGTGGGTCAGGCGAGTGTTAGTCGTTTTCGCCGGAATCGTCATTGCCGGATGCGCATCGGCGCCGCCAACCAACCCCACCAACGTCTGCGAAATCTTCGTGGAGAAACGCTCCTGGTACCGTGACGCGCAGCGGGCGTCGGATCGCTGGCAGGTTCCCGTGGGCGTACTGATGGCGTTCACCTACCAGGAATCCAGTTTCCGCGCCCGGGCCCGGCCGCCGAGACGCCGTCTGCTCGGATTCATACCCTGGACACGCACGGCGGACGCCTACGGCTTCGCCCAGGCCACCGACGCAGCCTGGAGCGACTACACCAGCGACACCGGCCGCCGCAGAGCGAGCCGATCCAATTTCGGCGACGCTATCGACTTCGTAGGCTGGTACAACGACCTGAGCTACCGTCGCAACCAGATCGACAAGAGCGACGCCTACAGCCTGTACCTCGCCTATCACGAGGGTCACGGCGGGTACTCCCGCCAGACCTATACGGACAAGGCCTGGCTGTTGGACGCAGCCCGCAACGTCGCCTCACGGGCCGACGAATACGACGGTCAGCTGCAGGGGTGCGAGCAGCGCCTGCAACGCCGCTGGTGGCGGCCGTTTTGAGGTAGGCCCGCCCTGACCCTTTCGGGTCGCTGAAGTGTGCCGCCTACAACCCCCCCGGCCCACACTCGTTGGCCAGGTAGCTCTCGATCGATGACAACACCGCCAGATGGTGTTGCGGAAACCAGGGCAGACTGTGCCAGAGGTCGACGATCTCCATGTACTTCACGCTCTTGCCAGCGCGCTGCAGTGCATTGACGAATTTTTCGGATTGATCGATAGGCACCCGCTGATCCCTGTCGCCGTGGAAGACGAAGATGGGGATTTCCGCATCTTCCACATTATCCAGCGGCGACATGCCTTCGACGGTCGGATTCTGGAACTGGCGTATAAAGCGGCCTTCGAAGGTGACCCTGTCGAAAGTCCGCAATTCGGAAAGGCCGGCCCCGGAAATGGCGCACTGGTACGGTGAATTCCGGCGCACGCTGGCGGCCATGGCGGCAAAACCGCCGTAGGAATACCCGTAAATGGCGATCCGGTCGGCCTCCGTGATCCCCTGTTCCACCAACCACGCGGCGCCGTCGTCCTTGTCGTCCTGCATCTTCTGGCCCCATTCCCTGTCGCCGGCACGCCAGAGTTCCTGTCCCCAACCTTCGGAGCCTCGATACTGGGGTTGCAGCACAGCATAACCGCGGTTGGCGAGGAACTGCGCCCACAGATCCCAACCCAGGAAATCGCGCGCCCACGGTCCGCCGTGGGGCATGACCACCGCCGGATACGGCGGTTCGCCCTCCGCAGGCAACGTGAGGTACGCCGGGATTTCCAGTCCGTCCCGCGCTTCGTAGGTGACATATTCCATGTCGGCAAGCTTGTCAGGTTCCAGGAAGGGATAACTCCGTCCCAGCGGCACCAGTTGCTGGCCGTTGACCAGCAGATGGTAGGCGCCAGGCTCTCTTTCCCCTCTCGTCCGCACGACCATGACTGTCAGGTCATCCGACATGGACACGATAGTATGCGCGTTTTCTTCTCCCAACGCTTCATCGAGCCGATCGGAAATCTCCTCGTACATGGGCGATGTATACTGAATCCACTGTTCCTCATTGGCTCCCGTGTAGCCGATGACCTCGCCCAGATTGTCTGGATTGGTCGCAATGGCAACGCCGGTCGCCTCTATGTCAAGCCCGCCGAATAGCGGCTCGCTCAGTTCGCGGGTGATCAGATCGTAGGTGCGCACGGCAGACTTGTCGCGCCCGGTATTGTCCACCACGTAGACGCGGCGTCCATCGAGATCGAAAGCGTTCGGCCACATGCCCTCTCTTTCCACGGCTACAAACTCGTGATGTTCTTCCCACTGGCCGCTTTCCGGATGAATATATGAAAAGACCAGGCGTGTATTCTCCCCCGACCCCTCCAGCTCGCTTCTGCCACGAATTTCCCCGAACACATCCGCCATGATGTCCTCTCCGGAAGCGCCGCGGAAAATGCGTCTGGAATTGAAGTTTCGAAGATTGACCTCATAAATCTCCCGCCCGAATTCGTAGTTGATTCGCAGGGCGAGAAACCTTTCCCGATCATGCGGCAGGACGTTGAAGATGCCCTTGATGCCGTCCTCGTTCTCCAGGAGTTCCCGCCACCGCTCCTCGCCCTGGTTGTCGATGATGTACAGCTTGTCCAGGAATCGCCGGGTGGCTCTGCCTCCGGTACGAACATCGAACGTCTGCCGCCCGATGACATACAGGTATTCGTCGTTGAGCCAGCCGACCGCCAGCGCCTTGACGTCGGGAGGACTGAAGCGTACCGGCGGAATTGACAGATCCTCCGTCTGCCAGACAGTGACCTCCGGGGGCGCATTGACATCCGACAGAGTCAGCGCCACCAACTGATTGCCGTCGGGGCTGACGTCGACGCTTGAGATCACAGGGTCGTGAATCCAGGCGTTCATGGGGATGATTTCCGCCTGTGCGGCGCCGCCGAACGCAAGAACCCAGAATGCGACGCTGAGGAGCAACG
>VYEH01000337.1:6339-7688 GCA_009843005.1 Pseudomonadota bacterium
ATCTCCTAGTGCCCGGCTGCCTAAAATTCCCTGGCAACCTGCAGCACAAACGTGCGTCCGAACAGATCGTACCCAACGCCGGGCAAGCTGTTGAAGATCCGCGAGGTCTCGTCGCGAGGTACTCCATCCGCCACGGGCGGCGGCTGCTTGTTGAACAGGTTACGAATCGTGCCGAGGACAATCCAGTCTGCGTTGGACCAGCGCACAGAAGCCGTGTGCTCCCAGTGATTTTCCGTCCAGAACATCCGGTCGATGGTGGTCGTACCCGGATCATAGACGGGATCTGCCGAAGAATGGCCGATGAAGTTCATGCGCCAGAAGAACCGCCAGTCCCGATAGTCGACGATCGTATCCAGCACCCCGGTCCACTTCGGAAAACCCCAATTCTCGACGCTGTTCCACTCGTCGTCGAAGAGATGTGTGGTCTGCTCCTTGAGAATGGCGATGGTGCCTTCGACTCTCATTTCGAACGTGGGAAACGACCGTTCCCAGACGAAGTCGGTATCGAAACCGCGCGTAAACCGCCGGCCGACGTTGAGGAGCGACGCGTCCACATCGGTCAGGAATCCTTCCGGCCCACGCGGGCCGATGCGGCTGCAGAAAGGATTCGACAGCCCAGCGGAGGTATAACACGTGCCGAGAACATAACCCACTGAGGGATCCTGCACGGTGTTCTCCAACTCGATTTCGAACCAGGTGAAGGCCAGGGACAGGCCCAGTTGGTCCTGGGGCTCCGGCTGCAGGACGATTCCCGCGGTCCAAGCCTCGGACGTTTCCGCGAGGAGACCCGGGTTTCCGCCGATGATGCTGCGGATGCTTGGGACACCCGAGTCACCGTGGTCGAGCGGCAGCCCCTGGGCTTCGCAGTTCTGGTAGACGACGTCGTCCGGGTCGTACTCGTCTCCGTAGTTGATGCACGGATCGGCGAATCCGCTGGTAAAGCCCGTCTGGTTGGCCAGATACTGTTCGAACAGGTCCGGAGCCCTGAATGACGTACCGGAGGTGGCCCGGAAGCGGATCTGGGGCCGTACCTGATAGTCCAGCGCTACCCGGTAAGTGGTGTCGTCCCCGTAGGAATCGTAGTCCGTCCACCGGCCGGAACCATTCACCACCAACTCCTCGGCCCATGGCAGGCGGGCCAGCAACGGGATTTCTATCTCCGTGAATACTTCCCGGACGGTATCGTCGCCGGTGGTGATGCCCGATGAGGTGAGGCCCCAGAGATTGTCGGCCTGGGATTCGGGGTCGGGCACGTCGTGAATGTCCTCGGTACGCGTTTCGATGCCGATCACTGCGCTGACTTCGTCGCCGTTGGGCATGTCGAACAGCCTGCCGGTGGCATAACCGGA
>VYEH01000156.1 GCA_009843005.1 Pseudomonadota bacterium
GTGTTGGAGAGGGCGGTCAACTATGACGGCATCATACTCGGAACGCAGTCACACGCCGATTACCCGGCCCCGGAGGAAGGCGGACGAAATGTCTCCGCCGGATTCAGAGTCGGCCTGGACCTGTATGCGAACATCCGTCCAGCGCGTACACGTCCCTTCCTGCCCACCAATCTCGCGCCCGGCAAGTCGATGGATCTCATCATCATGCGCGAAGCCACCGAAGGCTTTTACCCCGACCGCAACATGACTCGTGGATGGGGCGAAGTCATGCCCAATCCCGACATGGCCTTGTCGACGCGCAAGATCACGCGTCATTGCAGCGAACGCATTGCACGGCGCGCGTTCGAGTGGGCGACGATTCGCAGGAACAAGGTCACTGCAATCCACAAGGCCAATAGTTTTCATATGACGGACGGCCTGTTTCTTGAGGCCGTCAATGATGTCGCGAAGGAGTTTCCGGACGTCGAGCTCGAGGATCTTCTCGTAGACGCGGCTGCGGCACACCTGGTGCGCACTCCGGAGGCATTCGATGTTCTAGTCGCCACCAATTTGTACGGGGACATACTGAGCGACCTGACCGGCGAGTTGTCGGGCAGCCTTGGATTGGCTGGCTCCGTGATGGCCAGCGACACGCTTTGCTGCGCGCAGGCGCAGCACGGTTCCGCGCCGGATATCGCCGGCAAGGACATCGCGAACCCAACAGCCATGATGCTGTCGATAGCCATGCTCCTGTCATGGGTCGGCAATAACAGGGATCTGCCAAACTACCTGGAAGCCGGAGGCGCAATGAGCGCGGCCGTCGACGAGACGCTCGAGAATCCTGACGTCAGGACGAAAGACCTCGGGGGTAGCGCATCGACCACGACGTTTGCTGAAGCAGTCGCAGGAGTACTTTGACCCGCGCACCGCCCGATGGACCGTACCAGGATCGCAGTCATTCACGCGACACACGCGTCTACAACACCGGTTGCCGAAGCGTTTGCGCGGGGGTGGAGTGACGCGGAGGTCACGAATATCCTCGACGACGGCTTGTCGAGGGATCGTCAGCGCCAGCCGCATTTGACAGACAGTCTTCGCAAGAGGATCCAGGGTCTTGCAACTTACGCATACGATAGCGGTGCGGATGCGGTCTTGTTCGCCTGCTCGTCGTTCGGTGAAGCAATTGACGGGGCGGCCAGGCAAATCCCAATTCCAATTCTCAAGCCGAACGAAGCCATGTTCCGCGCCGCAATCGCGTACGGTGATGACCTGGCGCTGCTCGTCACGTTTGAGCCGGCGGGGCCTGCGATGGCGGCTGAGTTTGAAGAACTCGGTGAGCTGGAGAACCATTCGGCACAGTTGACAACCGTGTACGTTCCCGATGCGCTGGGTGCACTGCATCGAGGCGATTTGGCGACGCACGACTCACTGATTGCGAGCGCTGCCGGTGAGGTTTCCGGCGCGTCTGCGATCTTGCTCGGGCAGTTCTCAATGGCGTCGGCCGCGGTGGCATGCGCTCAGGCCACGGGCACGCCCATTCTTTCCAGCCCGGATGCGGCGGTCAGGCAGCTCCGCGCCTTGCACCACAAGAACTGACGGTGTGTCGCCTTGCTGCTCGGGGTCATTGCCGACGACTTCACCGGGGCCAGCGATGTCGCGAACGCAATTTCGCGCGGCCTGAACGGTGGCAATGGACTCGCGACTTCGATCTTCATCGGCGTCCCGGACATCGAAGCCGCGGATTCGGTCGATGCTGGCGTCGTCGCACTGAAAAGCCGGTCGATTCCGCCCGACGATGCGATCGGGCAGTCTTTGCGCGCACTCGATTGGCTGCAATCGCAGGGCGCGGAACAAATCGTCTTCAAGTACTGCTCCACTTTCGACTCCACCGCGCAAGGCAACATCGGCCCGGTAGCCGAAGCGCTCGCCGAGCGGCTTGGCGCGCGAGGTGTCGTTGCTTGTCCCGCATTCCCGGAAAACGGCCGGACCGTCTACCAGGGTCATTTGTTCGTTCACGACAAGCTGCTTAGCGAGTCGGGTCTCGAGAATCACCCTCTCACCCCCATGACCGACCCCGACATTCGTCGATGGCTTCGTGCACAAACACGATCGTCCGTAGGTCACGTTCCCCTTCCCATCGTCCGAACTGGAGAAGCAACAGTCGCACATGCCATTGCCGAATGCTCAGCGGCTGGTGACGTCTTGGTGATCACGGATGCTGTAGACGAAGTCGATCTCGCAACAATCGGCACCGCCGTGGCGAATAGTCCGCTCGTCACGGGAGGCTCGGCCATCGCCGCGGCTCTTGCGCGAAATTTCCCCCATGCAAGGCGGCGCGGTCGACCAGTTGATCATGCGGTGGCGGTTGATGGCCTGGGAGCTCTTCTCGCCGGAAGCTGCTCCATTGCGACACGCAGACAAATCGAGGTTTATGCGAGCCAGCATCCTGTTGTCGAAATTGACGTTGTGGCTGTCATGGAGGGTCGACTCGGGGCTCCCGGACTTTTCGCGTTGCTTGACGAACACCGCGGCAAGTCCCCTTTGGCATACTCAAGCAACACGCCTGAAGCGGTGCGGGACATACAGGTCGAATACGGAATTGACGAAGTCTCTATCCGGCTGGATGAGCTGTTCGGGTCTGTGGCGGTGTTGCTCAGGGAGGCCGGCTACAGTCGAATCGTTGTGGCTGGAGGCGAGACGTCGGGCGCCGTCGTCGATGCGTTGGCGCCTCGAGACCTCGCGGTCGGCCTGGAGATTGACCCCGGCGTACCGGCACTGTTTTCGACACACCATACCGGCAGGTATGCGCTGGCGCTGAAGTCCGGCAATTTCGGGGCGCCCGAGTTCTTTGAAAAGGCGCTGGCTGCGCTGGCGGGAGACAGCGTCCCTTCCGAAGATACGTAGTATGTACATGTGAATACCGAAGACAAGATTCGCGATGAAATCGTCGAACTCGGCCGTTCGCTGTTTGAACGGGGCCTGACCTCGGGCAGTACGGGTAACCTTTCCGTTCGCCTGAATCACGGCGGATACCTTATGACGCCGACAGGCTCGAGCCTGGGCTTCCTCGAGCCCGGCAGGCTGTCGCGCCTGGACGCAGACGGTACCTGGGTCGACGGCGACAAACCGACCAAGGAAGCATTTCTGCACCTTGCCATGTACCAGGCGAACCCGCGGACAAATGCGGTGGCTCACCTGCATTCAACCTACTCGGTCTGCCTTTCATGCCTGCGTGGCGTGGATGCCGAAGACATGATTCCGCCCTTCACACCGTACGTTCTGATGAAAGTGGGCCGCGTTGCGAAAGTCCCCTTTTTCCCGCCAGGCGATGAGGCTCTCGGCCCGGTGATTCGGGAGAAGGCGCAGACCCATTCCGGCATCATCATCGCCAATCACGGGCCCGTCGTCGCGGCGGAGTCCATACGCGCCGCGGTCTTCGGCGTGGAGGAAGTTGAAGAAAGCGCGAAACTTGCCTATCTTCTTCGCAACGAAGATGCCGATCTCATTCCCGAGGAATTCAGGCAGGCGCTTCTGTAGCCTGCTGCCCGTCAGGAGATCTCAATGGATCGCAGAGAATTTCTTCACAAGGCCACCCTGCTCTCGTCCTCTGCGCTTCTTGCGGCTCCGGGGCGCACCCAAACAAATTCGTCCGAAGAGCGAATCCAGCACCTGATTCCCCTCACAAACCACGAAAGCATCCTCATCAAGGCATCGTTCATGGAGCCACAGCGTTCGCCGCTGCTCAGGATCGGCTCGAAGGGCTACGAGGGCCGCCAGCGCGACACATTCGGTCGATTCTGGTCTTTTCATGCGACTGGCCTGGAGAGTGACACCCAGTATGAACTCTCCCTGCAAACGTCTGCTGGCGAACGGTTGATGGAAAGTTGGCCGCTGCGCACGGCGCCGGCATTGGGCTCGCGCCCGGAGCGCCTGAGAGCGCTGGTCTACACTTGCGCGGGCGGCCCCGACAATGCGCAATGGCTGAATGGCGAGTGGCGATATCTGCCAGTTTCCACTCGCCGGAGATTGCTGCGCAGAGCTCTTGAGTTCGAGCCGGATGTCGCGATCGCCGTAGGCGACCAAACCTACTGGGATCAGACGCTTTCTCCCAGAAAACGGGTCGGCGACTATGCCCTGAATTGGGAGCGAATCTATGGCAAGTACGGCGCGTTCGACAAAGACGAGCCGGTCTTTGGAGCGGCCAACGAAATCACCTTGACAGGGTGTCTGGACGAACAAATAGCAAGTCTCTATGGCGCTGACTTCCGGTCTGTCCCGACCATTCTCACCCAGGACGATCACGACTACTTCGAAAACGATGAGGGTACCGACGAGTTTGTGACCTTTCCTCCCAGGAATTTCAGTGCCCGCCTCGCCCGGGCGCAACAGAGTCTTTACTTTCCCGAGTTCCTTCCCGACCCCAATCGCCCGACTCATCTCGCCGGTTCGCATCGCGACGGCATCAGCGAGTCATATGGTTCTTTTCGTTGGGGAGCGCTCGCAGAATTTCTCCTGTACGATTGCCGCCGCTTCATTACCCTCTCCGGGCCGACGGCGAACTTTGTCGAAGAGGATACCGAGCGCTGGCTTATCGCCCGCACTCTGGATGAAGAGACGCTTCGGCATGTAGTGCACGTACCGTCGACGCCGGTAGGATGGACGGCCGGCAAATGGGGCGAGTGGTATCCGGATGTCCTTCAGCCGGATGGTGGCCTCGGAATCGAGGTACCAAAGCCGTATTGGCAATCGGGATGGTTCGAACAGCACCAACGGCTCTTGTCCGCCATCGGCGGGCAGAAAATCAGGTTGCCGATAGTCGTTTCGGGCGATATGCACGCGGTCGCAGCCGGGCAAGTCATCAAGTCCGGGGAGATGGGGTTCGAGGCTCCCGTCAATACGTTCCTGTCCGGGTCGATCGGAACGGGGAATGGCTGGCCAAGCGTTGCTCGTGGAATCGGCGCGACTCCGCCACGTCAGGTCACGGTGCATGAGAAGGTCACGCCTGTGGAGCAAAACGGCTTCACAATTCTGGATATCGATCCCGATGGGATATCCGTCAAGCAGTTTGCCTGGGACCGCGCATCGGGATTAGAGGCTATCGACAGACTCCAGCCTATTTCGGACATTCGACTGAGTCGTTCGTAAGGCTCTGCAAGCAGCAGTCGTTGCCCTTGTGACGTCGAACCCGGCACTTGGCGGGCATTCTCATGTCAAATCCCATGCGATGGGCATATTCAGGGGTCCTCTAAATGCCCAGCCGCCAAACACGGTTTCCCCTGCCAACCGCAAGCCCGGAAGCCTCTTGAAGACGTTTGGGACAACGACCTCGGCGATCAGGCATTTCGAAGCTGCTGCGCCGGCACAATAGTGCGGGCCCGCACCGAAAGGAATCGAGGCCGAGACATTGCGTGTCACGTCAAACACCTCGGGATTGCCAAATTTCCGCTCGTCGCGGTTGGCGGCCCCGAACATGAAAAACGCCCGGTCTTCCGGCTCAAGCGTCACACCGTGCAGTTGAAATGTCCTGGCAATGCGCCTTGGCGACATTCCGACCGGAGAAATCCAGCGTGCGTACTCATCGAACACATCTTTCCAGGAGACGGTTCCATTGTTGAGCAGTTCGTGCTGGTCCGGAAACTTGAGCAACGCCCAAACCATCCCCGAGATCACATCTCGCGGCTCATTCTGGCCGCCCGAGATTGCCAGCTTTACGTTGGCTCTGACGGACTCTTCCGGCAGCCCGGCCTGAAGCTGCACCGACAACAATGAATTGTCCGGGTTTTCCTCGTACACCGGTATCATTTCATCAATGTAACGATCGATCGAGGCCGTACATTCGTTACACACCGCCTCCACTTCGCTGTCGCCGGAATAATTTGCACAGCCATCGATCATTCCCTGGCTGACCCGGTCCATTTCCATCCAGGAGATATTGGTCAGGCCCGTTACGATCTTCAGCGCCTCCCCCGAGACCCGCATGGCAATGTCCTTCACCATGTCAGCTTTGCCGAGCGGGTGGATTTCATCCAGCATCTTGTCTGTTTCGGCCTGAAATCTCGCCCTCCAATCGTCTTTCACGGTTCGCGGACTGACCGCGGGAAATATGGCCCTGCGTTCCACGGCGTGATCTTCGCCGTCCTTGCGCATCATGTTCTGGCCCATCAGGCGCTGCATCAGTCCTTCCGGTTGCACCGACGAAAAGACATCGACCTTTTTCTCGTTCTCGAAAATATCGTCTCGCCGTGTGATCAAGGCCGCGTCCAACTGCGGCACGTAAGCGACGGGAAAATCGTCTCGCATTCGCTTGAGGTCCGGGTAAGGGTCCCGCCAAAACTCCTTCAGGTCGAGTTCATAGGTTGGAGCGTTTCGCATGCTCAATTACCTTTCTCTATTCCCCCCACGTACATTCATAGGGCCTGACCACTTCACCGGGACGCCATACCCAGTGTCGCTCCAGCGATACCGGTTCGGTAAAGACTTCCGAGTCCGTAACCGTCATCGCGTATTCGAGCCGGCTGCCGTCCTCGGTGGGCGTGAACCGTTCTACGATGCTCATGGCGTCGCCCTGTGGAATGCCTTCCTTGTCGAAATACATCCAGTCGATATCCGATGTCTCCACGACCAGCGTCGAATCCTCCCAACGGCCCTGCGAGTAGCCAAGGAGCGACTTTTCGCGCGCCTCGCCCGATTGTGCATCGCCCATATGAATTGTTCGAACGGTGTCGTATTCCTCGATCCGCAGCACGACGTCGGTGCCTGCCTCTACGAACTCGATCGGGTACGGCTGCTCCATGATCGTCGGCATCCCCTTGGGCTCACATTCCGAGCCGGCTATGGGCACCCATTGGGATTGGGCGATTCGAGCGGCTTCGGTCAGGGGATAGTCACCTGGCCAGAAGCCTGGCGTATTGCTGTGCGGATCATCGCCGTCCGTGCTCCAGACACGGAATATCGTGTTGTCATCCGATACGGTCCCGCCTGCCATCAAATTGTGATCCGTACCCACCGCTGTCTCTTCCCAGCGTGGAGTGCTGCGGGATCCGAGGACAATCTCCCGTCCTCCCACCAGCACGTTGCTGACGGTCATTCGGGGTGCGCCGCTCCTGGCGGGCGACCCGGCCACCCGGATGGACTCGCCCGGTGGGATGAATTCCTCGGTAATTCCCATCCGGCTCAGGATACTGAGCGACGACCCTTCAACACTCCATACCGTTTCCGTCCCGTCGGCGTCGGTTGATCGCACCGAGAAGCGAATGTGAGGATTGGCCCACAGGACGCTGATCACTTCGCCCTCGACTTCGACAACCTGACTACGGTCGAACTCCACGAACGCGTGATGCGCCAGGACGTGGGAGCACAAAAGCATGCCGATAGCGAGTAATGGGAATCTCCTCCTTCTATTCATTTTCTGTTCCTCCATTGCGTCTGCAGGTTTGCCGGCCTGGATCAGGCTCTGCTAATTGTTCGATGGTGCCCTGCTGGCACCGTAATTGAAAGTTGCTCGCCTGCGTCATTTGTTTATAAGACGGTTTGGAAGGCAATATTGGGAATGAGAGCGTGTCAAATAAAGTATTGGACGGAGAACCCATCAATGCGAATGAGGACCACGGGACTCCATAGTTTTACAGTCGCCATCGCAGCGGCTTCTCTGATG
>VYEH01000276.1:0-2539 GCA_009843005.1 Pseudomonadota bacterium
CATTATCCGACAAATCGAGGTCCCATTCCATTTATCGGTGAGAAATCCGGGCTAACGCCGGAAAGGCGGGGAAACCTCTATGGAAGCCTTCCTTCCGATACCTGCGCAATGAGATCGAGGTGAGGCTCATGGGGGCAGATGCTCCTGAACGGACTACCAGCGCCGACAAGGTGCGCCCGATGATTCCGGCCCGCCAATAGGACTTTGCGGGCTACGCCCAGCTCTTCATTGTTCGGTGGCTGAGCTACCTGATTCCAGTGCTACAACGTGGTGTACACGATCTCTCCACCGACCATCGTCATCACGGGTTCGATGTCCTTGATTTCGTGCGCGGGTACGTTCAGGTAGTCACGATCAAGCACGACGAGGTCGGCCAGCTTGCCTGCCTCCAGAGTTCCCAGATCGTCTTCCTTGAACATCAGGTAGGCGTTTGAGCGCGTGTGCGCGACCAGCGCCGCTTCCCGGCCCACGGGATCCGGGTGAATCAGCGTACCGTCGATTCCGAGGCCGGTGGCGGCCCACATCAGTGTCACGAAAGGCTGGTAGTGCGACACGACACCCGTATCGGTGCCGAGTCCCCAAATCATTCCGCTGGCTTCGAAATCCGCCATCGGCGGAATCGGCGGCCTCGTTGCGTCACCGCGAGGCACGATCGGGCGCGCCTGGTGTACCGCCTGTCCGTGGACGGCAGCCGTCAGGCCCAGCTCACTGGCGCGTTGAATGGTTTCCTCCTCCACCGTGAGTACGTGGGCCAGCGTCCAACGCAGATCGGTGATGGGCACGGTTTCGTTGAGCGTCTCCAGCCGATCCAGAAAGTCGATGACTGTCCGCTCGGCCATCACATGCTCATGAATGTGCCAGCCGCCTTGTGCGGCGACGGTGGCGAGTTTCATGTACTCGTCCCAGATCTCGTCCGAATACGACTCCACCGTGTTGGACGAGTCGTGCATTGGCCCATAAACGTGTTCGCCCAGACCGAGCAATCCGATCCGGTCATCGACGGAGAAGGGCGTGTGCGATCGAATCAGCTCGACCGCTTCATCCGCCTCGGCCGATGTTTCGGCGCGGTACTTCAATGTATGGAACACCCGCAACGGCAGATGTCTTTTCGACGAAGCGCGTGCGATCAGGGAGATGTCGCCGGCGGAGGGGCGGTCGACATCGTAGACGGTCGTCAATCCCACGGCGTTCAGATCGGCTGAGAACCGGTAGAGGTTTTCCTCCAGTTGCTCCTCGGTCGGCGGGGGCATCTCGCGGAACATTCGATTGAAGGCTTGCCGGCCCTGCTGCCAGGCGCCGGCTTCCGTCCCAACCCCCACGGCGTTCAGGGCAAGGCTGTTGGCGTACGCGCCACGATAGCTGGTCTGCGCGTAGAAGGGATTATCGGGCGCCGCGCGATCGAGTTCTTCCAGCGTAAAGCCACCTTTCCGATCGGCGAATTGGTCCACCGACCACCCACCCTGGACCATGAACCACTCGCCGGCCGGAAGGCTGGCGGCATGCTCCGCGATGATGGCGAGCGCATCTTCACGCGATGCCACGCCGTCGATTCGCGCCTGTTGGTGCCAGCGCTGCACGGTGCGGATGTAGTGCACGTGATTGTCGATGAGGCCCGGAATGACGGTGCGGCCCTCAAGATCCATGATCACCGTATCCGGACCCGCGAGCGCGGCCATTTCGTCGTTGGTGCCTGTTGCAAGAATCCTGTCGCCATCGAGTGCGATGGCTTCGACGATATTGAAGTTTTCGTCGACGGTAAGAATCCTGCCGTTGCTCAGGATCCGATCAGGAGCCTCTTCGGCGGCGGTGCCGGTCGTGCTGTCATCCACGGACTCGATCGAACTGCCGTTGCAGCCCGCGATAGCGACGAACCACAGCAGAGCAAATATTGAACGCGTCGTCTTGTACATGGCTTGTCCCTCGCTCAAAGGAGAGCGGTCATTTCTCAGGCGGCTGGTTCCAGCAATGGCAACCGGCGCTTGTATCTTCGTAGCCTGTTTTCGCCAGACTACAACATTACGTCCGGAAAGGAATTTCGCGGACCTCCAAAATCTTCTTTTTTTCTACTTTTTCGCGCTGCTTTGGTGCTACGGGCTCGTGCTCGCCACTATCTCTCGTGTCGTCATGTCGATCACGAACATCCGTGATATGAAGAAGGGGCCACTTTGTGCACCCTCAAGTTCAGGCATTTCGTGCATGTCCGGCACCGCCGTCGGCAAACCGGAAGAGGCACCCGTAACAGAGGCACGTACTTCATAGCTATTGCCGGCGAAAGCGTTGAAGCAAAGCTCCGATTCCATGGAATCCAGCGTGGACGTCGTCGCGCGCGCCTCTATGCACACCCCGCGAGGCAATACCCTCAAACTGCGGTTCGTCACGGGTACGCGTTCCCCACGAGCGTCATCGATGGACAGGATTCGGATTCTTGCCGCTGTTCTGTCATTCGGCGCCCGTGGGGCACCGATCAGTGCTGTCTGAATATCTGCCCGCTCAGCTCCCGCATATACCTGCTGTGGTTGGCTGGCACACGAGGTCAACG
>VYEH01000276.1:2549-7627 GCA_009843005.1 Pseudomonadota bacterium
CCATACATGTGATCATGGCAGCAATTGAATGCGTCGATCTCATCTCAATCCCCCCGACTGAAAATAGCTATCTTCAAAAAAGCGTCACCGAATGCAATGTAGAAACCGCTGCGGTCTCAACAAAACGTGCGTCTGGCTCACTGCGCAACCTCTACATCGTCGCCGAGCAGGATCTGCACCAAACGATAGCGCGGCCGTAGTATGTTTGTCGCGTATCCGCGAGCAGTTTCTCCGGATCGTCGCCCGCATTTTGGGCCAATTATGACTAAACCGCCATTGCGACGACCAGCCCTGGCGGCGACGTACCGGCACATGTGGGCGAGCGCGCCGCGATGTAAGTTACTGCCCCCGCCAATCGCGGGTACCTGACCATTCAAAGGGACCGAAGTGGAGACGTGAATTTTGCGCGATGGGGCATGAATTTTGTGCCCACGCTGCACAAGCATCCTTTCTTGTCGTTTATATTGAAAGTTGGTTGTAGAAAGGCAACAGCGCAGGGAGGGTCTATTGCTCGCTCGAGTCGGGCTCGACAGCGGAGAAAACCGGCTTCCTGAGATGCACTCGGTACAGGTGTTGTCAGGCTACGCCTGGGAAGCAGGCACCATTCCGAGCACTGATGCAATTCCATTGTTTCGGTGGTGTCGATCTTAACGGCGACGGTATGCTGGAGCAGATCGAGTTGACGCATACCTTCCAGACCTACACCAACCTCGCCGTCTCGGAACTGGAAGGCATCGATATGCGGATCACGGCGGCGGTCGGCACCCCCGCGGGGGTGATGAATCTGCGGCTGTGCGGTACGCAGATGCTCAAGTACCTGACCTCGGGGAGAGATATTCTGGGGCCACCGGTTGACGCGGTTGCCCGAACGGGGGTGCTCGCCGCCAGCGAGCGGACCCTGCCAGCAAACCAGGTAGTCGCGGAGGCGGTGGCGGAGGTCCTTGATCAACGCCAACGTAGCGCGAAGGGGAAGGCGCTCCGATGTTTGCCACCCTTCGCGCACCGAAGCCGTACCGACTCCAAACCCTTGTGTGCTACGGGTTTGCTTGGTTACTTGTATATTTGCGGATTAAAGGCGGGCTTTTCCAATGAAATGTAAGCCAATTCTCATGACAATCGTGCTGGCCGCATGGTTGCCGGCGGTGCTCGCGCACCACTCGACGGCGGTCGATTTCGAAAAAGGCACAGTGATCGCGATCGAAGGCGCCGTCACGAATGCCGAGTTCGTCAATCCACATATGCGGTTCCATGTCGACGTGACGGGCGATGACGGAACCGTCGAGAACTGGCAGATCGAGACGCGCCCGGCACGCGACCTGGTAAAAAGGGGAATCACGCCGGAGGCCTTGGCAACGGGGACCCTCGTGCGAGTGGAAGGAGAGCCGAGCCGACGCGGCCAGAATTCCATGTGGCTGACCGGTCTCACCATCGGGGACGGACGGCGCATCGCGTTCGTCGACGGGGACGGCGGACAACAGGCCGGCGGGCGGCCACTCGTACTGCCGACGAATTGGAGCACGTTCTCGGAAGTTGCCGCCTCATATTCAGGAGACTCGCCTTTCGATATCAGCGGAGGATGGAGCGGACGCTACAGATTCACGGTGACGGTCGATGACCTTGAGCCCAAGCCAACGCCGGCGACGGCGGAGGCGCTGCGCCTGCGCGCGGCGAATCAGGCGTTCGGCACGGATGACGCATTGCGCTGTGTTGGTGTCGGCGCTCCGGCGGGTATGGAGATCTATGACCAGGGGGCGTTCTACCTGTTCGGGAACGGCGCCGCGCTCAGACGCATCTACATGGACGGCCGCCAGGCGCCCGACGACTGGCCACTGAGCATGATGGGCTACTCGACGGGGCGCTGGGAGGGTGAATCGCTCGTTATCGAAACCACTCACCTGAAACCCATGTGGCTCGATGGCAGCGGCTGGCCGATGTCCGGCGCCGAGACGCGCACCGTCGAGACCTATACGCCGTCGAACAATGGCGCGACCCTGGAAAGGACGATGACCATCCACGATCCCCTCTACACGGAGCCGCTCGTGCGCACCCGCGGCTACGTCCGCAGCGATCAGCCGATGCGCGAGAGTATCTGCGACCCGCAAGGATTTTACCGAGACCTGCTGAACGAGGGCCTGATCGAGGGCTATCTCGCGCTGTAACGGTCAAGTGAGGGCGATTCCGATGAAACCTAGGTCGATTTTCATTGCTCTCATGCTGGCCATGGGGTCGCCTTCGGTGCTCGCCCACCACAGTCGTGCGATGTTCAATACAGATGTACGAATTTCGGTGTCGGGCGAAGTGTCGCGCGTCGACTTCGTCAATCCCCACGCATTCGTCTATGTGGAGGGCGTCACCGAAAGCGGCGAAGTCGAGGAGTGGGGATTCGAACTGCATTCGCCGAGCCACATGTACTTCAACGGCTGGAAGACGGATACGCTGGAGGTTGGCGACCCGGTCGTCGCGTCCGGGAACCCGCTTCGCTCGGGCGCGCGAAGAATCGCCGGAGGCGGGTCGTTCACCCTGGCTAATGGAGAAGTGATCACGATCGACAGTGGCCCGGACACAGGCCCTGCCCCGGATTTCGCTGAAGCCTCGACCGCATCCGAAAGCGGTGGTGAACGAAACCCTGCGGGCCCTGGCAGGAATATGGCATTCGGGGCGACACCCAACGACGGGTGGGACGGCCTCTACCAGGTCGCTCCCCCCGACGGGATCTTCGGGCCGCCAGGGGTATTGTATGGGCGCATGCCTGCGGAAATTCGCGAGGAATTTGGGCTGACGGCAGCATCGGCACGGTTTGTGCCAGTATTGAACGAGAAAGGCAGAACTGCCGGGCGGGCGTTCGTAAGCGATTCGCAGGACAACCCCTGGTGCTCACCGGATCCCTATCTCTTCGCGCATCACGAGAATTCCTATGTCGTGCAGATCGAGCTTCGACCGGACCAGGTGGTTCTTCGCCGTGACGGCCACGAGCTAGTAGTCCACATTGACGGCGAGCATCCTCCGGCCGGTGAACTCTTCACCTGGGGTTACGCGGTCGGGCAATGGGACGGCGAAGTGCTGACCATCGATATCGGGAACTACGAACCCAACCCCTGGGGGATTGCGCGCGGGCTTCCATCGGGTGCGCAGAAGCGCGTCACGCATGTCTTCAGCTGGCGCGAGGGCCGCACGGCGCTGGACGTCGACACGACGATGTTCGATCCGGAATACATGACCGCGCCGTTCACGATCGAGACGAGCTTCTTCCACAAGGAAGACCTGGAGCTTGCTCCGCCGATCGGGTGCCTGGAGCAAACCTATGAAGCGTTACGGGCGGAGTAAGCGATCGAATCATAGAGGGAGGTATTGCTAATGAAGAGCCCTGTGGTTGTCTGCCTGTCGCTGGCTATGGCGGCGCCCATCTCGTACGCGCATCACAGTATCGCGATCTACAACGAAAATGAGGCGGTGTCGGTGACCGGCAACGTGGTCGAGTGGTACCGGGGAAGGCCGCACTCTTATCTCAGGATAGAAGCGACGGACGAACTCGGGAACGAGAACACCTGGCATCTCGACTTCGGCGGTACGAGCCGGATCGTGAACGCCAATGAATGGGACGATTCGACCTTCAACATCGGCGATGAGATTGCCGTGACCGGCTTTCCGTCCCGTCTCAGGGGCACCGACATCCTGGTGGAGAGCATGGTGACGCCGTTTGGCCGTTTCGGTATCACCGAATCCTATTTCGGCGATCCCGACGATCTCGGGCCGATACCGGAGTGGATAACGCTCCCGGCGGTGGAACTGTCGGGCACGATTGCCCGATCGGACTGGACGGGCTCCAGCGCCACGGTATGGGTGCGCGCCGCGGTCGACGGCGAAGCCGAGCGCGAGTACGAGGTTCGCTTGTCCATAGGAACATCGCTCTACGACATCTTCGCGATCTCCGAAGATCATGTTGCTCCGGGCAATGCAGCGAGAGTCAACGGCTACCTGGCTGACGAGGGCGACCGCCTGATCGTCTTCCCCCGGTTGGTGGACTTCGGTGACAGGGGGCCGGTGAGAGTTGCGATGATGGCCGAGAGAGCGGTCGCGCGGTACCTGGGCGTGGAAAACCAGGGCCGGCGCGGGCCACCGGCTGGAGCGAACGGCGCCGGCGGTCGCGGCGGAGGGGGACGCGGCGCCGAGTAACGTTCGTGGATGACGCGCTGTCTCGGCCATGTTTGAGGAAAGTGCCCGGCGAGTCGCCGTGCCTGCCTGAAACTCATGATCAGGAACAAGTAGAGGGATGAACGCCATGAAATACCTATCCATCTTTTTCGGCCCGATGCTGGCCGTATTGATGCCGCTTGCTCACGCGCATCACAGCACGACGATTTTTGACCAGTCGCAGTCCGTCTCTTTCACCGGTTCGGTGGTGGAGTGGTATGCGGGCCGGCCTCACGCCTATCTCAGGGTTCTCGCCACCGACGAAACGGGTGCGGAAAAAACCTACACGCTCGAGTGGGGCGGCGTCAGCGCGATGGTTCGCGAGAACAACTGGGAGGATTCGACCTTCAGCGTGGGCGACACGGTCAGCGTCACGGGCTTTCCGTCCCGGGTTCGCGACGGCGACATCCTGGTCGAGTCGATCGACACCGACTTCGGCGCCTTCGCCATAGACGAACCCTACAGCTCTGCGGTCACAGCCGAGTCGCGCTTCGCCCCGCCGCCGGCCTGGATGAATTTGCCGATCATCAAGATAACCGGCGTCGCGACCGGCGCCGACTGGCAGGATCCCGACAACGCGATCGGTCACGTACGGGGCGCGGTGGAGGGCGAGGCCGAACGCGACTACCAGATCCACCTCGGCGATGCGACGTTTGCCTACGAGAACTTCTACCTCAAGGAAGAAGATTTCACGCCAGGCACGCCGGTCATTGCGGAAGGCTTTCTGGCGGAGGAAGACACGCGCTCCATCCTGTTTCCGCGCTACATGGGCATCGGCGACCAGCCGCCGTCACGGCTGGGACGGATCGCAAACAACATGGCATCGGAGTATGTCAGCCTGGAATCCGGTTCTGGGGGCGGCGGGCGCGGCGGGAACGCTGGCGGTC
>VYEH01000305.1:0-1729 GCA_009843005.1 Pseudomonadota bacterium
GGGTCGGCCCGAGCCAGAGCACCCTCGATCCTCGCCAGTATCCGAGCCGGTCCAGCTCGATCGGGAACTCGGGCGACGGGATTGGAGGCACCTCGATAACCCGCTCCAGGTCGGCATTTGTCACGGGCCCGAGAAAGGCCAGGGTGATATGCAGATTGCCGGGCGGGGCGCTGCGGCCGCCGGAACGCCTGACCACGGTGCGGGTGGCGCGCAGCAATTCGCGGCGGGTTTCTTCCGGCGGCCAGAGGGCGAAGAAAACACGCCTCCGGATCGGTCTCCGCCCTACCTCGCTCACCCTGTATCGGCCTTGGCGGCATGGCCCTCGACCAGATCGAGAAGTCCCCGCAAGGCATGTGACACGGCCTGGCGGCGGATGGATTCCCTGTGGCCCGGAAACATCCTCCGTTCGGTGATACCCGGCACGCCTCTATCGCTGGCGCGCGGGCTGACCTGATCGATAACGTCGGCGGGACCGTCCCACCCGAACCAGACCGTGCCGACGGGTTTTTCCGGCGTGCCTCCGTCAGGCCCGGCTACGCCGCTGACGGCGATGGCGAACTCCGCGCCGCTCAGTATTCGCCCGGCCCTTGCCATGGCGGCCACGGCAGCCTCGCTGACGGCGCCGTGGGTGGCCAGCACGGCTTCCGGGACACCGACGAGTTGGCGCTTCGCCTCGTTGGCATAAGTTACCCAGCCCCAACCGAACCACCCCGAACTTCCGGGTATATCCGTCAGGGTCTTCGCTATCCAGCCGCCGGTACAGGACTCCACGCAAGCTACGCGGGCGCCGTTCCGCGCCAGCGCCTCGCCCAATTCGCGAGCCAGTTCAGTCAAATGGGCATCGGACGGCGTCATGTTCACACACTCGGATCTACGTTCGTGTTCAGGCATTCAAGACCCGATTGTAGACCTCGACGTAGCGCCGGCTCATGCTTCGGATCGAAAACTCGGTCTCCACCCGCTCCCGCCCGGCGAGGGCCAGACTCCGGCGCAGCGCGTCGTCGCCCAATAGCCGCAGCACACCGTTGCGCAAGCCGCTCGGATCGCCTGTAGCGAACCGCAGCCCATTGCGCTCGTGCTCGACGATGTCGGGAATGCCTCCCGCATCGGACGCAACTACCGGCACACCCGCGCTCATCGCCTCGAGTACCGCGACTCCCAGACCCTCGCGCAGCGCCGGATGAACCAGCAGGTCCAGGCCCGGCAGCAATTCGGCCAGATCATCCCTGAATCCCGTAAGCTGAACACGGTTCTCGAGCGAGCGTGCGGCAATCTGGCGGCGCAACGCGCGCTCCAGCGGCCCGCGCCCGAAAAACAATATCCGGATTTCGGAATGATGCGCGATGAGATCCGGCAAACAGCCAAGAAGCAGCGCGTGACCCTTGCGGGGGATGAGTTGGGCGATGACGCCTAAAATCCTGGAGTTGGAAGGGATACGGAATGTCTCCGCCAAACGGGCTCGTGCACTTGACTGCGGTCGATAGCGCCTGGTGTCTACGGCACTGGCCACTCTGACCACGCGGCCGGGATCCAGCCCCACATGATCCACCAGCTCCGACTCCAATGCCGAGGAGATCGCCGCCACCGCGCTGTAGGGACGGTACTTGAGCCGCGCCCACCACGCGGGTTCCCGGCTGTCCACGCGGCGCGTCAACACGGCCGGCGTTCCCGCCCGCCGCGCACACCTTCCGCCCACCAGATCTGCTCCGCGGCGCGAGTGTACATGCAC
>VYEH01000305.1:1739-7626 GCA_009843005.1 Pseudomonadota bacterium
AGCGTGCGCCTGGATCCACTTCCTCAACGAGCCTGCCCTGAACACGTCGAGGTCACCGCCGATGGGCAACTCCACGAGCGTGGCGCAGCGAACCGCGCCCGCGATCTCGCTGCCTCTTGCACAGACCAGCATGTTCTCCATGCCCTCGGCCACGAGACCGTCGATGAGGTAGCAGACCTGGCGCGCACCCCCGTAGAGGTGCCGCCCGGATTCAATGTGCATGATCCGCATGGGCCGATGGTATCGCGTGCCGCGACTTGTTCGCGTAGCTCCCTCCCCGGCGCATCGGTCAACGGCAAGTGATGGTCGCCGCCTCAGGCGGCCCACGGATACCGCATCAAGCTGTCCAGGGCCGATGCTCCCGAAGGAAAGAACGGATATGCCGCACGGCCAACGGTATTCGATCCTCGGGCTGCTTCCAGGGGAACAGGCTCACCTGGGCGTTCGGCGCAAGCATCGCCGACTCCATGGCCGGTTCGAAAGGATGCGCCGGCGTGTCGTCGGGCAGCACGAGTATGGGCGTCTGGCAGTTGCGCACGAAATCGCGCGTCACGGTGAAGACGAAGTCGGCGTCTGTCCGGTACATCCTGGTCACGAAGGCATCGACCATTTCCAGTGTGATGTCGGACCGCAGCGCAAGCAGTTCCTGTCCCCAGCCGCTCATGTTGCCTTCGTAAAAATAGTCGGGCATGTCCGGATCGAAGCCCACGGGCTGCGCGTCCACCGCGGCGCGGACCCGCGCAGGCGCGCGCTCCAGCAGGTTCCAGATGAAGGGGCCGCCGATACAGAAGCCCATCACCATGAACTCGTCGATTCCCAGGTGGTCCATGAGACCGAGTTGGTCGTCGGTGTGAGAATCCCACGGCCGATCGACCTCCAGCGGGCCGGTGGACTGTCCGCTGTAGGCGTTGCGCAGGTCCATCGAGATGCAGCGGTACTCATCCCCGAACTCGCCGATCACGTCGAACGGTGTCCTGCCGTTGAAGAAGTTTGCGAAGACCGAGTTCAGCCCCCCGCCCGCGATCAGCAACAACGGGTAACCTGCGCCCGTCACGTTGTAACGGATGCGGACGTCGCCTCTTTCGTAAAAGCCCGTGCCGGCAGGTGCCTGCCCGTCCTGGGCAAAAGCGCGTCCCGCGGCGGCGACCGCGGCAGCCGCGGCCCCGGTCTTCAGAAGCGTTCGTCGGGTCGAATCCACGTCTGGTTTATCTTTTGGCATGTGCGTCTCCTGATGCTGCCTCCATCATACGTTCTCGAGCGCGGCGGTTAAGCCAAGTGGTCGTCGCGATTGCCCCCGCACCCCAACAGCAGTGAACCGAACTCACTCGACGACCTCAGGCAAACTGCCGCAACCGTCCGGAAAACCGTTCATGACCAGGAGCCGGTTCCACAGCCGCGAGCGTTCTTCCGTACCGAGCGATTGCGCCCAGGCCCAGGCAACCGCATAGTCGTCACCCCAATTCGATTCGTACTGAATCCGGTCTTCGGCAAATTCCTCTCCCCAGACGTCCGCCCACACGCGGTCGAGGACCAGGTACAGGGTCATGTGTCCGTCGACGCCCTCGAGCCTTTCGGCCAGCTGCCACAGGTGGCGGTGACCGAGTTCGTGAACCAAAGTAGCTTTCTTCACGTCGGGCGCGTAGCTTCCGCGCAGCCGCATCGGGTAGTCGGGCCCGCCGGAATGGCTGACCGCGTAGTCCACGACGGCGGTCACGGTGGGCTCCGAAAACGGCAGGCATGTCCGGGTCTCCAGTGCGGCCACTATGCGTTCTCCGTCCTCGTCCCAGATCTCCTGGTATGCCCGGACAGCGTACGGGAGCGCCGCGTTGGCAGGGACGAAGATGAGATCCGGCTGCGCGTGCGCCGCAGCCGTAGCCAGCGGCGCAAGCGCCGAAATGATCCAGACCCGCCAATCCCGGCTTCCCCGCATAGACACGTTACCTATTACGATACCAATGAGAAATCCTCAATCACCCTGTCGGAACAGTCAACCCCGTTGACACGGCTGGATCGGGAGAAGCCGATTACAATGTGCGCTTTCCAACGACCCCGGCTCGCCGATCTCCGGGCGACGCGGGACATACGCCACGGATTGCCGAATCTTGAACAAGCCCCACACCCCCATGATGCAGCAATACCTGGGCATCAAGGCCCGGCATCCCGATGTGCTGCTGTTCTACCGAATGGGGGATTTCTACGAACTCTTCTACGACGACGCCCGCCGTGCGGCCGAGTTGATGGACATCGCTCTGACCAGCCGTGGGCAATCCGGCGGGGAACCCATCCCCATGGCCGGCGTGCCGGTGCGCGCGGTGGACAACTACCTGGGCCGGCTCGTACGGCTGGGCGAGTCCGTGGCCATCTGCGAGCAGATCGGCGATCCCAAAGCCAGCAAGGGGCCGGTAGCCCGGGAGGTCGTACGCATCGTCACGCCGGGGACGCTGACCGAAGACGCCCTGCTGGACTCGAAAAGGGCCTCGCACCTGGCAGCGATCAACCTCGACGGGCCTGGCGCCATCGGACTGTCCTGGCTCGACATGGCCAGCGGCCGGTTCGCCATTGCCGAACTGGCGGACAGCGACTCCCTGCGCGGTGAACTTGAGCGGTTGAGGCCGGCCGAAATACTGCTTTCCGAAGACGCGCCTGGTCCCGGATGGCTGAGCGATTTCGATGGCCTGAAGGAACGGCCGCCCTGGCACTTCGACCCGGAAGCCGCCGAACGGTCACTGTGCAAGCAGTTCGGGACTCGCGATCTATCCGGATTCGACGCCGAAGACGTACCAGCCGCCGTGGGCGCCGCGGGGTGCCTCCTACAATACGTCAGGGACACGCAGCGTTCCGCGGCGCCGCACATCCGCGGAATGGTGCGTGAACGCCGTGGAGACGCGATCGTCATGGACGCCGCCACGCGCCGCAACCTTGAGATCGAGGTCACTTCGGCGGCGAGGAGCGAATTCTCGCTGGTCGGCCTCATGGACCATTGCGCCACGCCCATGGGCAGCCGGTTGCTCAGGCACTGGATCAACCGCCCGATTCGCAACCGGGACGCGCTTCGGCAGCGGCAGCATGCGATTGGGGCGCTGATCCATGCCGGTTCCGCCGAATCCCTGTACGCGATACTGCGGGATGTGGGTGATATGGAGCGAATCCTCACCCGCGTCGGCCTGCGCTCGGCGCGGCCGCGGGACCTGGTGCAATTGCGGCACGCGCTGCGGG
The DNA here is from genome assembly GCA_009843005.1 of Pseudomonadota bacterium. GTDB lineage: Bacteria > Pseudomonadota > Gammaproteobacteria > Steroidobacterales > Rariloculaceae > UBA6522. The sequence continues at coordinate 4,956 of VYEH01000305.1, forward strand.
AGCTGCCCGGCGTGACCGCACGGATCGCAAGGCTGGATTCGCCGCGTCTGGACGAACTCGCCCAGGGCTGCGGCGAACACGACGCCCAACTCGAGCTGCTCGACGGGGCCATCGTCGTGGAACCGCCGGTGACATTGAAGGACGGCGGTGTGATCGCCCCAGGGTACGATGACCACCTGGATGAACTGCGATCCATCAGCGCCGATGCCAGCCGATATCTCGACGACTTCGAGCAACGCGAGCGCGAGCGCACGGGACTCCCCAATCTGCGGGTGGGCTATAACCGCGTCCACGGCTACTACATCGAGATCAGCAAGGCCCAGGCCCGGCACGCGCCCGACGATTACGTCCGCCGCCAGACGCTGAAGGGCAATGAGCGCTTCATTGCGCCCGAGCTCAAGGACTTCGAAGACAAGGTCATCAGCGCAAGGGAACGCGCGCTGGTCCAGGAGCGCGCACTCTACGAGAAGGTTCTGGAGGCGCTCAACGAACATCTGATCGAACTTCAGCAGACCGCGGAATGCGTAGCCGAGATCGATGTACTGGCCAACCTGGCGGAACGCGCCCTGGCAATGGACCTCAGCAAACCCGATCTGACCGACGGTAGCGAACTTCGCTACCTGTCCGGACGACACCTGGGAGTGGAGCAGGCGAGCACGGATCCATTCGTACCCAACGACCTTGTTCTCGGCGACGGACGGCGGATGCTGATCGTCACGGGACCCAACATGGGCGGCAAGTCGACTTACATGCGCCAGACCGCCCTCATCGCCATCCTTGCGCACATCGGCAGCTTCGTACCGGCGACCGAGGCGCGAATCGGCCCCATCGACCGCATCTTCACCCGCGTGGGCGCCTCGGACGATCTGTCGGGCGGGCGCTCCACCTTCATGGTGGAAATGACCGAAACCGCCAACATTCTCAACAACGCCACCGCTTCGAGCCTGGTCCTGATGGACGAGGTGGGGCGGGGTACAAGCACCTTCGACGGCCTGTCGCTGGCCTGGGCCGCGGCCCGGCACATTGCCCGGGAATCCCGCGCGTTCACGCTGTTCGCCACTCACTATTTCGAGCTGACCAGCTTGCCGGAGCAACTGCCCGACTGCGCCAACGTGCACCTTGACGCCGCCGAACACGGCGACGAACTTATCTTTCTCCACGCCGTCAGGGAAGGCCCGGCCAACCAGAGCTACGGCCTGCAGGTGGCGCGCCTTGCGGGTGTGCCCGCGAGAGTCGTGGCGGATGCGCGGCATTACCTGGCCGCGCTCGAGGCCCGCGAGCACGGCTCCGGCGATCACCCCCAGGTTGAACTGCAGTTGCGGGAACCCGAACCCACGGCGCCTCGGGTGGAAGAAGACCCCATTCGACTGCGGCTGCGGGAAGTGGATCCCGATTCGCTCACGCCCCGGCAGGCGCTGGAACTGTTGTACGACCTGGCAGCCGTTGACGAAGGGAATTCGTAGTCGCCACTACGTCCGGTGCCGCATCAACCTGTATCGCAACTGGCGGGTTGATGCAGCACCGGGAAGCTACTCCGCCCGGGGAGTCACGCCACTCCTCGGCAAGCGCGAGGATCGGTCGTGACGGCCAATCGAAGCGCGCAGCCGCTCCAGGGCCGCCCGATCGGTCCACGACGTGACCTTGCGGATGGCCTCTTCCACGCCCATCCAGCGGTAGCCGACGTGCTCCTTGTCGTTGAGAGTTACCCGGCGAGTTCCGGGCAGTTCCAGGTACAGCAAGTGTTCCAGGTTTTCCGTGACCCCGGGCGCGTAGCGGCGCCGCCACTCGGGTAGGATCGGGAATCGATTGGTGACGTTTGTTTCCTTCAGCGCGGGCGGGCGGCCATCGTGCGACCCTTCCCGCCGGGGGCTTTCCGGGACGGCATCGGGCTCCGGCGCCACGCAGACCAGGCCCGTCTCCTCGCGCATTTCCCTGACTGCGGCCGCGATGCGTGTTTCTCCCCATCGCAGCGTGCCCGTCACCGACTGCCAGAACCCGGGCGGGGAGACTCGTTCGAGAAGCAGGCAGTCCAGGCGCGGCGTGTAAACAACCACCAACACCGATTCGGGGCGCTTGAACTCGGCCACGGTCAATTCCCGACGACTCGACGAAAGTGGGTCATTTATCGAGTCGAACCATCAATCTGTCAATTCTTCCTGCGCAGCCGAATGCCCGCTTCCCTGAGTTGAGCCGCGCTCACCGGGCTGGGCGCGCCGGTCAGCGGGTCGCTCGCGGTCTGGGTCTTGGGGAAGGCGATCACGTCCCGAATGCTGTCGGCGCCGGCCATCAGCATTACCAGCCGATCCAGCCCAAAGGCGATGCCGCCGTGGGGTGGGCAGCCGTACTCCATGGCCGTCAAGAGGAAGCCGAATTTCTCGTCGGCCTCCTCCTCGCCGATGCCGAGCAGCTCGAACACCGCGGACTGCATCTCCGGGGTATGGATACGAATGGAACCGCCGCCGATCTCCGTACCGTTGAGCACCATGTCGTAGGCGCGGGACAGCGTACCGCCCGGATCCGCCAGAAGCGAGTCCGGGTCGTCGACGCTCGGCGCGGTGAACGGGTGGTGCGTTGGAGTCCAGCCCCCTTCTCCGTCGTCGTCGAACAGCGGGAAGTCAACCACCCAGAGCGGCGCCCAGCCCTTGGCAATCAACCCGCGGTCGCGCCCGAG
>VYEH01000097.1:0-426 GCA_009843005.1 Pseudomonadota bacterium
TAACGCCCCCACACGCTACGAGTTGCTTACATCGCCGATGCTGAGTCTGCGGTCGAAGCTGCGACTGGCTTCCCTGCTTCCCGATATCGGGAAAGCACGCCGCCGGGTCGATCCGTGCCTGATACACACGGCCGCCGATTTCGACGACGAGAGCCTGTCAGAGTACCTGGCGCGAAAGGTCGGCAGGGATTTTCTCGAATACGTGGTTTCCCCTCTGTTCAACGTAGCGCTCGCGTACAACATGGAGCAGCTGTCGAAGGCCGTGTTTCTCGCACGGGTGGCTCACATTACGGAGCGAGACGGTTACTGTTTCAGGGACGGCATCGGCTTTCTGACGCGTAGGCTCGCGGGCATGCTCGACGTACGGCTGAATTCCCGCGTAACCCGAATCGTCCGGTCGGATAACGGCCGCGGCAGGCGAATCCA
>VYEH01000097.1:436-6879 GCA_009843005.1 Pseudomonadota bacterium
GCCGGGAATCGATCGAAGCGGATATCGCGATCGTGGCCACGCCCGGCAACCGAGTTTCGCAGATTGTTGCGGACAAGGCCCGATGGGAACAGCGTTTCTTCGAAGCCGGCGTGCCGTACTGCCAATTCGGCATGGTTACTTACATACTGAACCATGAAGTCGAGAAGGTCCACGGACTGTATTTCACACGGGATACCCAAACTCCGTTGAACTTCTACAAGTTCTATCCGGGCGATCCGGACAAGGACGGCAAGCCACCGCGTCTCTGGGTCAGCATCAAGGCGGAACGACTGCAGCATTACGTTGCGGACAATGGCGAGAACCTGCAGGCCTTTGCGACCGACTGTATCCGCGAGCTATACCCGGATATCGACAAGCGGATTCGCGAGACCGTCGTTCAGTACAACGGTTACATCACCCCGGAATTTCCGACCGGACAGATCCGAAGAGTGAGCGAGTTTCTGGCGACCCAGGAGGCCGGGCCAAAGAACATCTACTACGTTGGAGATTACCTGAGCGGTGCCGGAACCGGTTGCTCCTGCGCGATCGGGCGCCGAACCGGCCGCCTGGTCGCCCGTCACTGGCAGGAATAATTACTGATGGTCTGGTGCCCGGGGCCGGACTCGAACCGGCATGGAGTTACCTCCGAGGGATTTTCTTACCCGCTACGGCTTTAGCCGCTGCGCCTCATCAAGGTGCATTTGTGGTCTGGACTTTCTCTTTGCCGTCCCGATGTCAGGTCGGGTTAGGCAGGAGCCGTCAAGTCTCTACACTTTCCCTGAATCCGATGCGGATCAGGGCTTAGCTCGGGATTGCCACCGCCTCGACGCGCTGAGGTTTCCCCGAATCTGACTCCATTCAAACAGGCGTTTCCGGCCTGAGTGCTCAACTTGCCAAGTCCCTTGCGTCTACCAATTCCGCCACCCGGGCGTTTCGCGACGACATTGTATAGCGAATGAAAATTCGCTCAAAATAATTGCGGGCCAGGCACGAGCTTTCCGTGTTTGACATGCGATTGCACCGGGAGCGAGACTAAAGAGCCATGGGCGCGGCATAGCCTGTGTGCCCCGCACGGAGGTTGGGCGTACCATGGTGGAGGGAGAATTACACGTGGTACGCGCTGCACTGAAGGCACGTCGATGGTAGAGCGCATGCGGCCCGCCCTGGCGAGATTCGATCAGGCGGAAGTCAAACTCTGCCAGGCACTGAACAAGATTCGGCAGAGGCCACTGCTGGGCGATCTGTTCCGCCTGGTCAGCCGGATCAGCGACGGTATGTGCTGGTACGGTCTGCTGGCGCTATTCCCCATGCTCTTCGGTTGGGCCGGTGTTTGGGCGACCCTCCACATGGGTATCGTCGCGCTGATTGGTGTTGCCGCCTACAAGCTGCTCAAGCAGCGTGCCACTCGGGAGCGCCCCTATATCACCCACGATTCAATAGATCTGGCAGGCGCTCCGCTGGATCGCTACAGCTTCCCCTCGGGCCACACCATGCACGCGGTTGCGTTCACGATGCTGGCAGCCTGGCACGTTCCCGCGTGGCTGTTGCCGCTGACGGCGTTCGGCATCCTGGTCGCCCTGTCGCGTGTAGTTCTCGGACTGCACTATCCCACGGATGTCATCGCCGGTGGGTTGGTCGGGGGGATCCTGGCGTCGGCCAGTATCGGTATTGTGGTTTTTGCCGGGCGCCTCCTCGGGCTGGGCTGACTGACCCTAGGAGAATCGCTCCCAGGCGAGCAGCCCCCACGTCAGCCAGACGATCACCAGGCTCAGCAGCACCGCTGCCGAGCCGAGATCCTTGGCAAATCCCGACAGGCTGTGAGGGTCCGTGCTCACGCGATCCACGACCGCTTCGATCGCGCTGTTAATCAGTTCGACGATCAGTACCAACAAGACCGAGCTCACCAGCAGTAACCGTTCGACCGCATTCGTTCCCAGCCAGAACGATCCGGGAATCATGAACACTGCAAACACCGCCTCCTGGCGGAAGGCCGCCTCCTTGCGCCAGCAGGCCCTGAGCCCGGCCACCGAATAGCGGAAGGCCCTGGGGGGCTCGGGTTGCAACATATCCGTCATGAATCGGCCAAGAATCCTCGATCAATCCACCAAAATATTCAATCTGCGGATTCTACCGTGCACACATGGGTTGCCGGCCTTCAATTACCGTTTTTTCTGCTCGACTTGCAATCGCCCGTTGACGGGCGAAAATGGCGTCTGCTACCCATGGAGACCATTTTGGTGCGTGCCCCGTGCTCACGGTGACGTCCCTGGAGGTCAGGCGGGGCGGAATCGGCCTGCTGCGCGATCTCAGCTTCGAACTATCCCCCGGACAGACGGCGCTGGTGACCGGCGCCAATGGTTCCGGCAAGACCAGTCTGCTGCGCGTTCTTGCGGGGCTCGCCGTGCCTGCGGCGGGTCGAATCGACTGGCATGGGAAGACCCCGCACCGACTGCCTCCCGAAGACCGCGGGGATATTGCCTACCTGGGCCATCGGGACGGCTTGAAACGGGAGTTAACGGTAGACGAGAACCTTCGGTTCTGCCGCTCATTCTGGAAGGGGAGGGGCGCTGTTGAGCCGTTGATCGCGGAATTGCGCCTGGAAGCCTGTCGTCATCGCTATGTCCGGCGCCTGTCGGCGGGGCAGCGGCGCCGGGTGGCGCTGGCGTGCCTGCGCCTCAAGCCCGCCCGTCTGTGGCTGTTGGATGAGCCGCTGACCAATCTCGACGCGAGAGGGACCGACGTGGTGATCGAGTGGCTCGGGAGGCACGCGGCAGAGGGCGGCGTCGCCGTCGTCAGCACGCATCGGCCGCAACGGTTGGCAACCGCGGCCTCCATCGAGGTAGCGCTCTGATGCTCGATGTCGTGCTGCACATCCTGCGCCGCGACCTGCGCCTGGCGTTTCGCCGCTGGAGCGAATTGGCGACTCCGCTGATTTTCTTCGTTATCATCGCGTCCTTGTTTCCGCTGGCGGCGACTCCCGACGAGGCCCAGCTCAGGAGTATCGGCGCCGCGGTGATCTGGATGTCGGCCCTGCTGTCGTCGCTGCTGGCCCTCGACGGCTTGTTCCGCGCCGACTCGGAGGACGGCAGTATGGAGCAATTGATTCTGGCGCCGGCGCCGCTGGGACTGGTCGTATTGGCCAAGATCGTCGCCCATTGGGCCGTAAGCGGCGTACCGCTGCTGGTATTGGCGCCCCTCGTGGCTATGTCGTTCTATCTGCCCCTCGCGGCGCTGCCGGAGTTGATCGCCGCACTGGCCCTGGCCACACCGACGCTCAGCGTACTCGCCGCTGTCGGGGCAGCCCTGACTGTGTCGTTGCGGGCCGGCGGCACGATCATCGGTCTGCTGATCCTGCCGCTGACGGGCCCGGTGCTGATTTTCGGCACGCGTGCGACGGAACTCGCCGCCCTGGGCGAATCCGTGGCCGGACCGCTGTACCTGCTGGCTTCACTGGCGGTGCTCGCCGTCTCTCTGGGCCCCCTGATCGCGGCGGCGGCCGTGAGGACGGCGCTGGAATGAACGCTGTCCCCATCCGCCGCCGGCTCTGGCGGGCATTTCACCGGCTCGGTTCGCCACCTTACGTCTACCGGCTCGCGGGCCGTCTCTCACCCTGGCTGGGCGTGACGTCATGCGTGCTGCTGGCAGTTGGCGCTTTCTGGGGTCTGGTCCTGGCCCCGCCCGACTATCTGCAGGGCGACAGCTTCAGGATCATCTACATCCACGTACCCAGCGCCTACCTGAGTATGGGAGGGTACGTCCTCATGGCCGTTGCCGCAGCGATCGGCTACATCTGGCGCATGAAGTTGGCGCACGGGTTGGCCGTTTGCGTGGCCCCGCTGGGCGCCTGGTTTACCGCCCTGGCGCTGGTCACCGGCGGTATCTGGGGGAAACCCACCTGGGGCACCTACTGGGAATGGGGTGACGCGCGGCTGATGTTCGAGTTGCTCCTGCTGTTCCTGTACATCGGTTACATGGTTCTGCGGATGTCGTTCGACGACCGGGAAAAGGCGGATCGGGTGAGCGCACTGCTTGCTGTCGTGGGGGTTGTAAATGTGCCCATCATCCACTATTCCGTGGAGTGGTGGACGACTCTGCACCAGGGCCCGACGCTGATTCGCGAGGGCGGACCGTCCATCACCATGGACATGCTGATCCCGCTGCTGATCATGCTCGCCGGATTCTCCCTGTTCTTCGGCTGGCTACTGTGCAAGCGCCTCCAGGGGGAGATCCTGCGACGGGAAAGCCGGACCCGTTGGGTCAGAACACTCGCCGCGGAGGCTGGCGCATGAACGAGATTTTAGGCATGGGCGGCCATGGACCCTATGTCTGGTCCGCCTACGGCGTTACACTTGTGGTTATGGTATACAACGCATGGGCGGCCTATCGGCACCAGGCCAATGCGTTGGCCCGGCTGCAGCAGGCCGGGGCAGAGCAGGAGACCCGTGCGAAACCCACGGTGAGGCAGATCGGATGACTCCACGCCGCCAGAGAATGGTTCTCGTCGCAATGGTAGCCGCAGGCGTGATCCTGTCGGCAGGACTCGCGCTGCGCGCGTTCCAGGAAAACCTGCTCTACTTCTTTACCCCGAGCCAGGTGTTTGCCGGCGAGGCTCCGGACAATCGCGCCTATCACCTTGGCGGCATGGTGCTGCCAGACAGCATCCAGCGCGACCCCGGGAGCCTGACGGTGAACTTCATCGTCACGGACTACGCCCACACCATGCCCGTGACCTACTCCGGCGTGCTGCCGGATCTCTTTGCCGAAGACCAGGGGGTCGTGGCGCGGGGGCGACTTGATGCGAACGGGCTCTTCGTCGCCGACGAAATCCTGGCCAAGCACGACGAGAACTACATGCCGCCTGAAATTGCCGAGGCGCTGGCCCAGGCAGAGCAGGGCGAGGCCCCGTGATCCCGGAATTCGGCCACTTCGCGCTGATCCTCGCGTTGGGTCTGGCGCTGATTCAGGCATCCGTGCCCTTGCTGGGCGCCGTCCGGCAGCGGGCCGACCTGATGGCTCTGGCCCGTCCCATGGCGGTGGGCCAGTTCGTGTTCGTGGCCGCGGCCTTCGTGGTTCTCGCCCACGCCTTCTATGTCGATGACTTCAGCGTGCGCTACGTCGCGCTCAATTCCAATACCGCGCTGCCCACACCCTACAAGATCGCTGCCGTCTGGGGTTCCCACGAGGGTTCGCTGCTGCTCTGGATACTGATCCTGGCCGGCTGGACGCTTGGTGTCGCCTCCGCCAGCCGGGGGTTGCCAGAGACCTTTGCTGCCCGTGTGCTAGGCATTCTCGGCCTGGTCAGCGTGGGCATGCTGCTGTTCACCCTGTTGACTTCCAATCCCTTCGACCGGGTCTTCCCGCCGCCGGTGGACGGCAACGACCTCAATCCGCTGCTCCAGGACCCGGGTCTGGTCATGCACCCTCCGCTTCTCTATATGGGCTACGTGGGGCTCTCGGTGCCCTTTGCGTTCGCCGTGGCCGCCCTGATGACGGGCAGTCTCAGTTCGGCCTGGGCCCGGTGGACGCGGCCCTGGACAGTGGGAGCATGGATGTTCCTTACCGTCGGCATCGCACTGGGTAGCTGGTGGGCCTACTACGAGCTGGGGTGGGGCGGCTGGTGGTTCTGGGATCCGGTGGAGAACGCCTCGTTCATGCCCTGGCTTGCGGCCACGGCGCTGATCCACTCCCTGGCGGTCACGGAGCGCCGCGGGATCTTCAAGAGCTGGACGCTGCTGCTGGCCATCGCGGCGTTTTCGCTCAGTCTTCTGGGGACGTTTCTGGTTCGGTCCGGGATCCTGGTCTCCGTACACGCGTTCGCATCGGACCCGGCGCGAGGCTTGTTCATCCTGCTGTTGTTGAGCGCCATCAGCGGCGGTTCGTTACTCCTCTACGCGGTCCGCGCGCGGCGCTTCAGGGACGAAGGTGGATTCCGGCCGATCTCCCGGGAGTCGTTCCTGCTCATCAACAATGTGCTGTTGATGGCAGCCACCGCGGTGGTGCTGCTCGGTACGCTCTATCCACTGTTCTCGGATGCATTGGGGTTTGGCAAGCCCTCGGTCGGTCCGCCGTATTTCAACATCGCGTTCCTGATACCCATGCTCCCTCTGGCGGCGTTCGTCGGCCTTGGCATGCATGCGTACTGGCAGAAAATGTCTGCTTCCGTGCTTTTGCGGCGCTTGAGGGTGCCGGCCGGCATCGCTCTGGTACTCGGTGTGACACTCCCATGGTTGCTCTTCGGTGGGGCCGGGGTGATGACCATGATCGGCGTGATTGTGGGTTGCTGGCTGATACTGTCCTCCCTGCTGGATCCGGTGATACGAGCTGTCAGAGACGGGTCGGCGCGTCGGCCGTTGCCCCAGGCGCAGTGGGGCATGATCCTGGCGCACATGGGCGTCGGCGTGTTCATTCTGGGCGTCACCGTGGTTTCCAGTTACAGCATCGAA
>VYEH01000097.1:6889-7573 GCA_009843005.1 Pseudomonadota bacterium
CGAGGTCGGCGGATACGAGTTCATCTTCCGCGGTACCCGCGACGTGCAGGGACCGAACTACCAGGCGGTGGAAGGCGAGTTCGAAGTGCGCCGAGACGGCCGGCTGGTCACGGTTCTCGCGCCCCAGAAACGAATCTACCGGGTCCAGCAGAGCCCCATGACGGAAACCGCGATCGATGCCGGCTGGCGTCGCGATCTGCTGGTTGCCCTGGGGGACCCTCTGGGTGAGGGCGCGTGGAGCCTGCGCGTTCAGTACAGGCCGCTGATAAGATTCATCTGGCTGGGTACCCTGATCATGGCCCTGGGCGGCCTGGTCGCCCTTTCGGATCCGCGCTATCGCCAGGATCGGGCGCGTCGGGCCGTGCCCGATCGGGCGCCGCGGACCGTGGAGGTGGGGTGATGTGGCGATACCTTGTTCCCGTGTCGATCTTCGCGGTACTGGCGGCGTTCTTCTATCGCGGCCTCAGCCTGAATCCCGGATACGTGCCCTCGCCATTGCTGGGGAAGCCGGCGCCGGAATTCGAGTTGCCGCGACTCAAGAATCCCAACGAAACGATGGGCAGCCGAGACCTGGACGGCCAGGTGGCGCTGCTGAACGTGTGGGCGACCTGGTGCGTGGGCTGCCGGCAGGAACACGGCTTCCTGGTGGATCTGGCGCAGTCCGGGGCCATCCCGATCTACGGA
>VYEH01000236.1:0-1564 GCA_009843005.1 Pseudomonadota bacterium
CGATCCGCCCGTATCCACGCCGATCTTGCGCAATACCGCGATGGAAGCGTCGCGCATCAACTGGTATTCCTTGTCGGTGAGCGTCTGAATAGGCGCCACGGTGATGGAATCGCCGGTGTGGATTCCCATAGGATCGAGGTTCTCGATGGAGCAGACGATAATGCAGTTGTCGTTGTGATCCCGGACCACCTCCATCTCGAATTCCTTCCACCCCAGCACCGACTCTTCCAGCAGGACTTCGGTGGTCGGGGACTGGTCCAGGCCGCGGGAGACGATTTCCTCGAACTCCTCGCGGTTGTAGGCGATACCCCCGCCGCTGCCGCCGAGCGTGAACGACCGCCGTACAATGGTCGGGAATCGCACTTCCGCCTGGATCTCCCAGGCCCTCTCAAGGTTCTTCGCCACATCGGCCCTGGGGACTTCCAGCCCGATCTCCTGCATGGCGTCGCGAAAGCGCTCGCGGTCTTCCGCCATGTCGATAGCGTCGCGGGAGGCGCCGATCAGTTCCACGCCGTACTTGGCAAGCACACCGTGGCGAACGAGATCGAGCGCGCAGTTCAGGCCCGTCTGCCCGCCCATGGTGGGCAGCAGGGCGTCGGGCCGTTCCCGTTCGATGATGCGCTCCAGCGTGCGCCAGTGAATCGGCTCGATGTAGACCGCGTCGGCGCTTGAAGGATCGGTCATGATCGTGGCCGGATTGGAGTTGGCGAGGATGACCCGGTAGCCCTCCTCCTGCAGCGCCTTGCAGGCCTGGGTTCCGGAATAGTCGAATTCGCAGGCCTGGCCGATGACGATCGGGCCGGCGCCGATGATCAATACGCTCTCTATGTCGGTTCGCCGTGGCATCTACCTTGCCTGCCCTGCGCTGCGCCCGGTTGCCCTGCGCTCGCGCATGGAGCGAATGAAGCGCGCGAACAGCGGGTCCACGTCGTGGGGGCCCGGACTGGCTTCGGGATGACCCTGGAATGAGAACGCGGGCCGGTCGGTCCGCTCGATGCCCTGCAACGACCCGTCGAAGAGGGACCGGTGCGTGGCCCGCACGTTGTCGGGCAGCGTATCCTCGTCCACAGCAAAGCCGTGATTCTGGCTGGTGATCATGACTTGTCCGCTGTCGATGTCCAACACCGGGTGATTGGCGCCGTGGTGCCCGAATTTCATCTTTACGGTCCGGGCGCCGCTGGCCAACGCCAGGAGTTGATGCCCGAGGCAGATACCAAACGTCGGCAGTCCCGAGTCCACCAGCGTGCGAATCGCCTCGATCGCGTAGGCGCAGGGCTCGGGATCCCCCGGCCCGTTGGAGAGAAAGACCCCGTCTGCGCCCAGAGCCAGGACTTCTTTCGCCGGCGTTGCGGCCGGCAACACGCTGACGCGGCAACCGGCGTCGGCCAGCTTGCGCAGGATGTTGCGCTTGACCCCGTAGTCATAGGCCGCCACATGCCACGGCTCGGTACGTTCGCCCCCCTGGGGTTGCTGCGGCCAGAGACTGCCCTCGTCCCACTGGTACGGGGCGTCCGTGGTGACATCCTTCGCAAGGTCCATCCCTTTCAAACCCGGAAACTGACGG
>VYEH01000236.1:1574-3450 GCA_009843005.1 Pseudomonadota bacterium
GGATGCAACCACCCTGGGCGCCCTTGTCGCGAATGATTCGCGTGAGCTGACGCGTGTCGATGTCAGCTATCGCGACCGTTTCGCCGCGGCGGAGATAGTCTTCCAGGCTGCTATCCGAGCGCCAGTTGCTGACCGCCATGGACAGATCGCGCACGATCAGGCCGGCGGCGTAGATTGCCGGCGACTCGAAGTCCGTGGCATTGGTGCCGGTATTGCCGATATGTGGATAGGTCAGGGTGACGATCTGGCGAAAATAGGAGGGATCGTTGAGGATTTCCTGGTAGCCGGTCATGGCGGTGTTGAATACCACCTCGCCGACCGTTTGCCCGGAAACGCCAATTGAGCGGCCCCTGAAGACCGTACCATCCTCCAGCGCGAGTACCGCTGTCTCCGTCACCCCTGACTCCCGGGCGTTCCGCATCCGCCCTGCATAATCGAAGCGGGACAGCCGCAAGGCTCATCCCGCCAAGTCTTCGAACGTGCCTATTTTAAGCCGAGAACGTCCTCAATCGAATAGAGTCCCGGTGGCTGTCCAGCCACCCAACCCGCGGCTCGCAGGGCGCCGCGTGCGAAGACTGCCCTGTCAGACGCCCGATGCACCAGCTCAACCCGCTCCTCTGCTCCGGCGAACAGAACGCTGTGATCGCCGGCGATTTGACCGGCGCGGACGACCGAAAAGCCGACGGCGCCGCGCTTCCTGGACCCTGTCTGGCCGTGGCGCGCATACACGGCCAGTGCCTCCAGGGACTTGCCGCGAGCCGCAGCAACGCGCTCTCCGAGTTCCAACGCCGTGCCGGAGGGCGCATCCGCCTTCTGCGCATGGTGCGCATCCAGTATCTCGATATCGTAATCGTCATCGAGCGCTGCCGCCGCGCGCTCGACGAGGTCCTTGAACACCGCCATCCCCATGCTCATGTTTCGTGCGTACACGATCGGGATGCGTTCGGCGCCGGAGCGCAGCGCCGCCGTCTGTTCCGCTCCCAGTCCGGTGGTGCCCACAACCATGGCCACACCCCCGGCTGCCGCGGCGGCGACATTGGCTTCGGTGGCCGACGGCAGGGTGAAATCGACGGCAACCCGCGTGTCGCGCAGGCCTGCCCGCGGATCGTCCGTCAACGTCACTCCGGCTCTCGGCAACCCGCAGGCCTCACCCGCATCCTGTCCCAGGGCGGCGTCCGCGGCCTCGGTGACCGCACCGGCAAGCCGCATGCCCTCCATTTCTGCAAGGCAACGGATCACGGCGCGCCCCATACGGCCGGTGGCCCCCACTACCGCGACATCAAGCACGGGCTGCTACGCGCTCAGCCGGTCGAAGAAATTCCTGACACCGTCGAGCCAGGATCGTGCCCTTGGACTGTGGCGGGAACTCCTGGACTGGAGCGACTCATCGAACTTTCTCAGCAATTCCTTCTGGTCCTCGTCCAGCTTCACCGGGGTTTCCACCTGAACCTTGCAGAACAGATCTCCGACGCCCGTGCCGCGCACCGATCCAACGCCCTTGCCGCGTAACCGGAATACCCTTCCGGACTGGGTTTCCGGCGGGACCCTGAGCACGACGTGCCCCCCCAGCGTGGGCACTTCCACCGAACTCCCGAGAACCGCGTCGGCAAAACTGATCGGCACGTCACAGCTCAGATTCCGGCCTTCCCTGGCAAAGATCGGATGGCGGTTGACCGCTATGTCCACGTAAAGATCGCCCGCCGGGCCGCCATTGCGTCCGGCTTCACCCTCGCCGGCCAGCCGAATACGGTCGCCCGTATCGACTCCGGCCGGCACCTGGACAGCCAGGGTCTTGACCTTTCGAACCCGTCCGCGCCCGGAACATTCGCTGCACGGAGACGCGATGATCGTACCCTGCCCACGACAGGTGGGACAA
>VYEH01000236.1:3460-4184 GCA_009843005.1 Pseudomonadota bacterium
CACGAACCTGTCCGCTGCCGCTGCACCGGTTGCAGGCGGAGCGTTGCGTGCCCGGCTCGGCTCCCCCGCCGCGGCACCGGCCGCATTCCACCTTGGTCGGCACCTCGATATTGACGGAGTCGCCCGCGACGGCCTGCTCCAGCGACAGGGCCAACTCGTACCGCAGGTCCGCCCCGCGGAAAACCCGGCTACGCCCTCGGCGGCCGGCATTGCCGAAAATATCGCCGAAGACGTCTCCGAATATGTCGCTGAATGCATCCGCGCCACCACCGAAACCGCCGCCGGCCTGGCTGGCGTCCACACCGGCGTGACCGAATTGATCGTAGGCGGCCCGCTCGTCCGCATTGGACAGGATTTCGTAAGCTTCCTTGGCTTCCTTGAAGCGGGCTTCGGCCTGTTTGTCGTCGGGATTGCGGTCCGGATGATATTTCATGGCCAAACGCCGGTAAGCCTTCTTCAGTTCGGCTTCACCGGCGTTTCTGCCGCATCCCAGGACTTCATAGTAATCCCGCTTGGCCATGCCCCACCCTTTCAGGGCCCGTTATGGAGGATCATGCGCTGCGCTTGTCTTCGCCGTTGCCCTTGACCTCCTCGAACTCCGCGTCCACGACGTTGTCGTCCCCGCTTTCACCGGCGGACGGCTCCGATTCGGCAGCCTGCGCCTGCTCGGCGTACATTCTCTGGGCGATCGGCGCCGACGCTTCGCTGAGCGCGTTGATCTTGG
>VYEH01000236.1:4194-6937 GCA_009843005.1 Pseudomonadota bacterium
GTTTATCTTGGACTCGATGACGCCGTTGTCATCGCCGGAAACTTCCTCCCTGAGTTCGGAAAGCGCCGCCTCGACGCGGCCGCGTTCTCCGGCCTCCACCTTCTCGCCCAGTTCGGAGAGCATCTTCTCTGTGGCGTGCACCAGCGCATCGCCCTGGTTGCGGACCTCGACGAGTTCGCGGAACGCCTGATCTTCCGCCTCGTGGGCCTCGGCGTCGGCAACCATACGCTCGATCTCGTCGTCGCTGAGGCCCGACGATGCCTTGATGACGATTTTCTGTTCCCTGCCGGTCGCCTTGTCCTTTGCGGAGACGTTCAGGATACCGTTGGCATCGATGTCGAAGGTCACTTCGATCTGCGGCATTCCGCGCGGGGCGGGCGGAATTTCGGTCAGGTCGAAGCGGCCCAGGGACTTGTTGTCCTGGGCGCGTTGCCGCTCACCCTGCAGCACGTGAATCGTGACCGCTGTCTGGTTGTCGTCCGCCGTCGAGAATACCTGGGTCGCCTTGGTGGGGATGGTGGTGTTCTTGTCGATCAACCGCGTCATCACCCGGCCCAGGGTTTCGATACCCAGGGACAGGGGCGTGACGTCGAGCAGCAGGACATCCTTCACGTCGCCGGACAGCACGCCCGCCTGGATGGCCGCGCCGATGGCGACGGCTTCGTCCGGGTTGACGTCCCTGCGGGGATCCTTGCCGAAGAAGTTGCGGACTTCCTCCTGTACCTTGGGCATGCGTATCTGACCGCCCACCAGGATCACGTCGTCCACATCGGATACCTTGAGTCCGGCATCCTTCAGCGCGATCCGACAGGGATCCAGGGTGAGCTTGACCAGATCCTCTACCATGGATTCCAGCTTGGCCCGGGTGAGATTGATGTTCAGATGCTTCGGCCCGGTGGAATCCGCCGTGATATACGGCAGGTTGACTTCGGTCTGCTGCCGCGTGGAAAGCTCGATCTTCGCCTTCTCGGCCGCTTCCTTGAGCCGCTGCATGGCCAGCGGATCCTTGCGGATATTGATGCCGCTCTCCTTCTCGAACTCCGACGCCAGGTAGTCGATGATGCGCTTGTCGAAGTCCTCGCCGCCGAGGAAGGTGTTGCCGTTGGTCGCCAGGACCTCGAACTGGTGTTCCCCGTCGATCTCCGCGATTTCGATGATGGAAATGTCGAAGGTGCCGCCGCCCAGGTCGTAAACCGCCACCTTGCGGTCGCCGCGGCGCTTGTCGAGACCGTACGCCAGCGCCGCCGCCGTGGGCTCGTTGATGATCCGCCTGACTTCAAGCCCCGCGATGCGCCCGGCATCCTTGGTGGCCTGGCGCTGGGAATCGTTGAAGTAGGCCGGCACCGTGATGACGGCTTCGGTCACCGTTTCCCCCAGGTAGTCCTCCGCGGTCTGCTTCATTTTCGTCAGCACGCGCGCGGACACTTCCGGCGGCGCCATGCGCTTGTCGCCGGCCTGCACCCACGCGTCGCCGTTATCCGCCTTGACGATCTCGTAGGGAACCATGTCGACGTCCTTCTGGACCACGTTGTCAGCGTAGCGGCGGCCGATCAGCCGCTTGATGGCGAACAGCGTGTTGGTGGGATTGGTGACCGCCTGGCGCTTGGCCGTCTGGCCCACCAGGACCTCGCCGTCCTTGGTGAACGCAACCACGGAGGGCGTCGTGCGGTCCCCCTCGCTGTTCTCGATCACCCTTGCGCTGTCGCCGTCCATGACGGCCACGCAGGAATTGGTGGTTCCCAAGTCGATACCGATCACTCGTCCCATGATTCTCGATCTCCAAACATGGTCAATTGCCCTGCCCTTCCAGTTGGGGGCGGCATCCGCATAATTCAAGGCGCGACGGCACCGGGCGGGATGGATCGCCGGTCGAACGCCGCGGGATTTTTTCCGCGGGGCGCCATGACCCGTCCCGGCGCGTTATTCGCCGTTGTCCGACGGCTCCTTCGCCACCACCACCCGGGCCGCGCGCAGCAACCTGTCGTGGATGGAATAGCCTTTCTGGAACACTTCCATCACCGTTCCGGGTTCGGCATCCTCCGAGGGCGCCATGGCCATCGCCTCGTGCAAAGCCGGATCGAAGGGCTCGCCGTGGGGATCCACTTCCTTGATGCCGACCTGCTCCAGCGCCGAGTTCAGCAGGCGCATGGTCGCCTTCTTGCCGTCCAGCAGGGACTCCGCACTGGCCTGCTCCGCGGTCGCGAGCCCCGCCTCCAGGCTGTCGATAACCGGCAATAACGCCTGCGCCAGCCGTTCGAGGCCGTAACGCCGTGCGTTTTCCACGTCACGGGCCGCGCGCTTGCGCACGTTCTCCAGCTCCGCAACCGCGCGCAAATACCGGTCATGATTGGACGCCGCCTGTTCCCGCAAAGCCGCAATTTCCGCAATCGCGGCGGCTTCGACCTCCTCGCCGTCCTCGTCGGAATGCCCGGCGGTGTCACGCTCCCTCTCCGAGTCTTCGGAGCCAGCCTCCGCCGTCATCCTGTCATCACAATCCTGGGCCATCGAATTCAATCCCTCCACCAGGAAAATTCCATCACCGCCACACGCACCCGGCTGCAGCCGCCGGAATACTTGCCGCCAATGTTGTTGAGATATGGGCGCTAGTTTCTGGAGTTCAAGGCGCTGCCAAGCAGCTTCGCGGTGACGTCGACGATGGGAATAACGCGCTCGTACGCCATGCGGGTCGGCCCGATTACGCCCAGAACGCCCATGGTGTGATCCTCGGCCGCGTAGGGCGCGG
>VYEH01000236.1:6947-7513 GCA_009843005.1 Pseudomonadota bacterium
GGCGCCCCCCTAAACCCCCCCCCCCGCCCTGGGTGTCCCCCGGGGCGGCGGGGGGCGCGCCCACGACACTGTACTCGTCCAGAAGCCGGTATCCGGATTCCTTGCCGATAAAGATCTGCACGCCGTGCGCGTTCAGCGTCTTGTCGAGCAGATGCAGGATGTCGTGCTGTCGGGAGAACGCCTCGAACAGCCGCTTCAACTTCGACATGCCGCCCATGCCCTCAAGGCCCATCAGGTTGGTTTCCCCGGCCACGACGAACTCGCCCTCGGCTTCGGTGGCCTCGAACGCCTGCTGGGCCATCTCGATGGCATCCAGCATCACCGAGTTCATGCTCTCGCGGGTATCCCGAAGCTGCTTGATCAGGCGGCTGCGCACGTCGTCGAGATCGCTCCCGCCGAACTGCTCCGTGAGGTAGTTACCCGCCAGTCTGAGCTCATCTTCGCCGAAATTGCGGTTAACGTGCAGGATCTTTTTCTGAACGTCGCGATCATTGAGCACCAGGATCGCCAGAATACGCTTGTTGGAGAGCGGCAGGAACTCAATTTGCCTGAGTGCCGTCTGGGCG
>VYEH01000352.1:0-1058 GCA_009843005.1 Pseudomonadota bacterium
ATTCCGCATAGGAGATTGCAACTCTTTCACAATGATTGACAATTGCAATCGGTTGCAATAGAAGAATCCGGTCAAACTTGCGCTTCGCATGTTGCACATTAACAACAAGAAATGCTGTAAGGTACAGTATGAGAAAAAAGTCCATTCGCTTTGAGGGGAACCAGATGAAACTACGTTTATTTGCCGCAGGAATTGCTGCTTCATCAATCGGGATGTTCTTGTCTGTCACCGGTCCCGCCAACGCCCAGCAGTCGGCGTCCGCGTAGGCCATGCTGGAGGAAGTCGTGGTTACGGCACGGCGGCGGGAGGAGAGTCTCCAGGACCTGCCACTTTCGGTCAGTGCCATTACGGCCGACGCCATGCAGGCCCAGGGAATCTACGACATCATGGACATCACGGATCACGTGCCCAACGTGAACTTCACAAATACAGGCCGACGCGGCGTCACGGCGATCTTCATCCGCGGCATTGGCAACGACTCGCCGGGGCACCTTCAGCCGGTTGGAGCAGGGACTTATATTGACGGGCATTATCTGCCCAACACCGTCGGCAACATGCTCAACACGGTGGACATCGAGCGCATCGAGGTGCTGCGCGGTCCCCAAGGCACGCTGTTCGGCAAAAACACTACGGGCGGTGCCATCAACATAGTAAGCGCCAAGCCCGGGCCGGAATTCGAGGCCAGCGCACTGGCGCGCGCCGCCAGCTACGGGCAACTGGATGTGCGGGGCATGGTCAACATCCCGCTGAGCGATTCGGTGGCGGCGCGTTTCAGTTACGCCAACGAGTCTTCGGACGGTTACTACTACAACCGGACCCTGGAGTCGGATGGGGGCGCGACCGATGTCAATGCGTTCTCGGCTGCCCTGCGATTCACGCCGGATGACAACTGGACTGTCGACCTGGGCTTCCGCGGTAACTACCAGGACGATCACAACGCGCCGGGCCAGTGCCGGGCGCGTCCGTCGCAGGGTCAGGTCAACAACTTTTCCCGGACGGTCGCAGTCAACGGTGAGGTTATTCACCCTGGGCAGACTTACAACGGCCCGGTCTATGAC
>VYEH01000352.1:1068-7482 GCA_009843005.1 Pseudomonadota bacterium
GTCTATGACGACGGCATTGGCCAGTGGGGCGGTGGCCACTGGTTCGGTGGGCGAGGCGCTAACGATGTGGTCACGATCAATGGTTTGCCGCCCGAAGAGTTCGGCATCAACCGACACCCCGGCCACACACGGTACCGCATCAACTTCGGCGGACACGTAGAGCGCCTTTACCCCGGCGCGGTGATCGATCTCTGGAATGCGTGTAACACCGACAACGCCATGGGCGATTTCGTCACCTCGTCGGAAAAGGCCTCGATGCTGGAACTGGACAACGAGAACGTCAATGCGACGATCCAGTGGGATTCGGCCGGGGAGATCGGCGGGCTGGACAACCTGAACATCAAGGTCATCGCCTCCAATCACGTAACGGACTACAACTACTTCCAGGACCGTGACTACTCGTCGACCCCCATGGACGCCATCGGCACGCCGCCATTCCCGGGCCGCGGGACGGTTCGTACGACCACGAATTTCGAGGTGTTGTTCACGGCAGTGGCGAACGATCGGGTGGACTTCGTGCTCGGCGCGCACCTCTTCGATGACGACGCCGAGCCAGGCGGTGGCGACTGACTGCGCAAGACACGTGAGAATTTCGCTGCGCTCAGCGATCCCGATTCGGGTTTTTCCATTGCGTGCATGCCCGACGGCGGCACACAGTTCGACTGGCTGTCTTCGCCTCGGCACATACCAGGCGGCCCTTATCCCGCAGGCATGAGCGGCGTGATCCAGACCGAGTCCCAGGCGCTGTTCGGGCATGCGACCATTGCCCTGTCCGACGCCTGGACGCTGGACGTGGGCGCCCGCTGGACGGACGAAGACCGTTACTTCAACCTGGTCGAGCTTGAGACGGTGCCGGAGACCTGCAGCTTCGGCCTGCCTGGCGATCCGCCCCGTTCGGGTTTCTGCACGCCGGACTATGTTCTGAGCTTTGGATCCATCTTCGACGGTGGCTTCTACAACGACACCTCGGCCAACTTCAGCGAAACCACGCCGATGATAAGCCTGACGCGAAATATCGATGAGGGCATGTTCTATCTGCTGTACTCCGAGGGTTTCCTGTCAGGCGCATTCAACGACGAGCTCAACACCACTCTGGTGCCCCAACTGATTCCATTGCTTACCTACAACCCGGAGCATGTGGCCAACTACGAGATCGGTTACAAGGGCACGCTGGCCGATGGCCGGGTCCGCATCGCGGGCGATCTGTTCTGGATGGACTACACGGACAAGCAGGAACAGGTGAATATCGACAATTCCGACGGACGCTTCGGCGGCGATCCGGCGCTCAATATCGTCACCAACGCGGCGACGGTGGACATCATCGGCATCGAGTTCGAGTTGCGCGCCACGCCCTGGGACGGCGGGTTCATCTCGCTCGACGTGGGCCGTCTGGAGGCCACGTACGGCAAATACGAGTCGTTCGATCCGGACAACCCGGACGCGCTGATCGACAACTCGTTGCTGAGCATCGCCGATTACTCGCCGGAGTGGACAATCAACGCCACCGTGGAGCACGTCTTCCAGATGGGTAACGGCGGGACACTGACCCCCATGCTGGGGATGTACTGGCAGGACGACTATGACTTTGCGGGCGGGCTCGATACCACCACGAACGAACGCTCGCTGTGTTTCACGCCGGCCTATGCCAAGTTCCGAGCGCGGGCCACTTACGCTCCGGCGGATGGCAACTGGACCGCTTCGCTGTACGGACAGAACATCACCGACGAGCGCTACAACGAGTGGTGCGGCGGCGCAACCGGGAACCGTTCGGGCGTTTACTTCTATCGTTACGGGCGTCCGGACACGTGGGGCCTGGAGTTCAACGTTCGCTGGGAGTAGTCCTCAGCCGGCTAACCACACAAGTCGGAAAACACAAACGGCGCCTCCCCGGAGGCGCCGTTTTGTACGTTGCTTTGTTGCGACACTCCATGCGCTTTGTTCGAGAGGGCAAATTTTTCGAATTATCGAAATTACGAGCGCGAACAGGAGAATATCGAATACGCAGCGACATGCCAGTGCCCGGGAATTGACTCTTGCCGAGATTTAACCTGTAGTCATTGACTAATTAATTCCCTTTATATATATATTCCGCCCGTTGTGTGGCTCCAACATTCGCAAAAGGGAGGCGACCATGAGAGTGACTAGGGGTGTTTTTGGCGTTATCGGGTTTGTAGCCGGTGCACTTGTTTTTTCACAAGGAGAGGAGGCCCGGGCCCAGCAGTCCGCGTCCGCGCAGGCCATGCTCGAGGAGGTCGTGGTCACTGCCAGGCGCCGCGAGGAAAGCCTTCAGGACCTGCCCTTGTCGGTGGCGGCAATCACCGCCGACGCCATGCAGGCTCAGGGCATCTACGACATCATGGACATTACCGATCACGTGCCCAACGTGAACTTCACCAATACCGGCCGCCGCGGCGTCACCGCCCTGTACATTCGGGGCATTGGCAACGACACGCCCCTCAGCCTGGCGCCCGTGGGCGCCGGCGTCTATATCGACGGCCACTATCTGCCCAACACGGTGGGCAATATGCTCAATACGGTGGACATCGAGCGGATCGAGGTGTTGCGGGGCCCCCAGGGCACGCTGTTCGGCAAGAACACCACGGGCGGCGCGATCAACATCGTCAGCGCCAAGCCCGCAGCGGAGTTTGAAGCCAGCGCCCTGGCCCGCCTCGGGGGGTTCGGTCAGGCGGATTTCCGCGGCATGGTGAATATCCCGCTGAGCGATATCGCGGCGGCGCGTTTCAGCTACTCCAAGGAGACTTCGGACGGCTTCTATTACAACCGCACCCTGAACTCGGATTGGGGCGCCACCGACCTGAATGCAATTACCGCCGCCCTCCGGCTGACGCCGGACGATAACTGGACCGTCGATTTGGGATTCCGCGGCAACTACCAGGACGATCATAATGCGCCGGGCCAGTGCCGGGCGCGTCCGACGCAGGGGCAAGTCGATAATCTCGCCAAGGAGATCACGGTCAATGGCGTGGTTGTGCGCCCCGCACAAATCTATAACGGCCCGGTCTACGAGAATGGCGTTGGCCAGTGGGGAGGTACCTACAGATTCGGAAGACCTTCCAATGGCGACGTTGTGCTCGTAAATGGCGTTCCAGTGGAGGAAGGTCCTCCCAACCAGTACCGCGTCAACTCCGGCGGACATGTTGAGCGGCTCTATCCGGGCGCCGTCCTCGATTATTGGGAAGCCTGCAACACCGATAACGCGATGGGCGATTTCGTGACTTCGTCCGAGAAGGCGTCCATGCTCGAGCTGGACAACACGAACTTCAACGCGACGATCCAGTGGGATTCAGCCGGCGAAATCGGGGGACTGGACAATCTCAATATCAAGGTCATCGCGTCGACCCACGAAACCGACTATAACTACTATCAGGACAGGGATTACTCTTCCGTACAGATCGACGCCATCGGGACGCCGCCGTTTCCGGGTCCCGGAACCGTTCGCGAGACGGCCGGCTTCGAATTCCTGGTCACCGCCGCAGCCAACGAGCGCGTGGACTTCGTGGTGGGCGCCCACCTGTTCGATGACGAGACATTCGCAGGTCAGGGCGACTGCCTGCGGAAGACCCTGGCGAATTTTGCCGCGCTCAGCGATCCGACCTCTGGCGCTGCCATCACATGCATGCCCGATGGCGGGACGCAGTTCGACTGGTTGTCCAGTCCGAGAGTCTTCTCGGGTCCCGGCCCCTTTCCTGCCGGCATGAGCGGCTACATTGGCACCGAATCCTCGGCCGTGTTCGGTCATGTCACCATCGACCTGACCGATGCCTGGACCCTGGACCTCGGGGCCCGATATACGGACGAGACCCGTGTGTTCAACCTGGTCGAGCTCGAGACGGTGCCGGGAACCTGCAGGTTCGGCGGGCCTGGCGATCCGCCCCGTTCGGGTTTCTGCACGCCGGACTATGTTCTGACTTTCGATTCCATTTTTGACGCCGGGTTCTACAACGATACTTCGGCGGACTTCAGCGCGACGACCCCGGCGATCAGCCTGACGAGAAACCTCGAGGAGGGCATGGTCTACGGGACTATCGCCCAGGGGTTCCTGTCAGGTTCGTTCAACGACGAACTCAATACGACGTTGGCGCCCGAGTTGGCCCCCCTGCTGACCTATCAGCCGGAAAGTGTCACCAACTATGAAGTCGGGTACAAGGGCGCCCTGGCCGACGGACGGGTCAGAATGGCGGTTGCCCTGTTCTGGATGGACTACACGGACAAGCAGCAGCAGATCACCATCGACAACGCCGACGGGCGCTACGGCGGCGACCCCTCCCTCCAGGTCACCACCAACGCGGCGACCCTGGACATCAGGGGTATCGAACTGGAGTTTCGCGCGACCCCTTGGGACGGCGGATTTGTTTCCGTCGATCTCGGCCGCCTGGACTCCCAGTACGGGGAGTTCAACCTGCCCGCGGGCCATGAGGTAGATCCAGGGGACGTGAGCACCGCCGACTATTCGCCGGAATGGACCATCAACGCCTCCGTGGAACATGTGTTCCAAATGGGCAATGGAGCCACCCTGACACCGCAGCTGGGCATGTACTGGCAGGACGACTACGATTTCGACAGGAACCTCGGCAGCACCGCGAATTCGCTCTGCTTCACACCTGCCTATGCGAAGCTGCGCGCGCGCGCGACGTATATGCCCGCTGAAGGCAACTGGAGCGCCTCGGTGTTCGGCAGCAACATCGCGGATGAGCGGTATCACGAATGGTGCACCGTCGGCAATCGTTCCGGCGCTTACTACTATCGTTACGGGCGTCCGGACGTGTGGGGCCTGGAGTTCAACGTTCGCTGGGAGTAGTAGTCCTCAACCAACTCTCCGCACAAGCCGGAGAACACAAACGGCGCCTCCCCGGAGGCGCCGTTTTCTATCGAGGTATACAGTCAGGTTGCGCGACGTATCGTGCGGCGCCTGCCGCGAAAACTGACTGTACAGCGGAGACACTTCGGAAAGGGGTCTCCGGTATACTCGTATAGGTATTGATTCACGGAACGGAGGGAGCCTTGAAATCCAATCCAGGCACGATAGTCCTGTCCGTGGCCGGTACGCTGGTCTTGTCTTGGCTTGCGGGAGGAAGCACCCAGGAGTCCAACCCTGCAGCCGAGCCGGACGCAGGCGTCACTCAAGAGGGCCTTCAACGGGTGGACCCATCGATCATGGCGGCGGCCTGGGTCAAGCCGGATTTCGATCTATCGGGTTATACGAGAATCATGCTCATGCCCACCGCCGTGCAGTTTCGCGACGTGCCTGAAACATCGATCGACGCACGTACCAGAGCCATGACGGAGGAGTTTCCTCTCAATGACGAAAGGAAAGAATGGCTTCGCGGGCTGTGGCGCGAGTCCGTACAGGGCAGGTTCGTGCAAGAAGATTATTATGAGTTCTTCGTCGGGGTGGACTCCAACGTACTCGTCGTTCAAGGATTCCTTGTCGATGTGGTCTCCCGGATCCCTCCCATTGCTCCCGGTAGTACCTACACCTTCGCCAAGGACCCCTGGTCAGCCGCCATCGTCCTCGAACTGCGCGATGCGGCGACCGCCGAACTGGTGGCGCGCACCATCGATCAGCGACACGCGGAAGGCCTCCTGGAAGTGGGCACGGTCTGGTACCTGACGGAGGATTTGGTGGAGCGCTGGGCGGAAGTGCTGTCCGAGCGCCGGGACCAGCTTTCCGAGCTTGGGGGGCTGAGGCGTGAGGGGCCGGATTGGGCTCGGTGATCTACGTTACAAGGAACTCAGAGCATCCGAATCGGCCCGGGATAACGCGCGACAATCTCGTCGGTTGTCAGAAGCGTGATTCCTTCAATCTGAGCCTGCGCGACCAGAACCCGGTCGAAGGGGTCCCGGTGGATAGGCGGCAGTAAATCGACGGCCGTCGCATGCGCCCCGCTTACGGGTAGTTCGTCATATCCGTTTTCAAGCAATCCCCGCCGTAACAGGCGAGGGTCAACCCGGAAATCCTCGCGCCCAAGCCCGCTCTTGATTGTGACTTCCCAAAGCGATGCGGCGCTGACGATGAGTTCCGCCTCCGGTTGTTCCATCAGGTGCCGAGCCTTTGGAGGCAGGCGCTCGGATACGCCCGCAGCCCAGAGGATCAACTGAGTGTCGAGAAGAAGTTTCACCTGCTGCCGGTGAACAGAGTGGAAATCTCCCTGTCACCCATGCGATTGAAGTCATCCGGCACGGAGATTTGCCCGTCCATGAAACCGATCCGGCGGCCGGTTCGAAAGTCCGGCGCCTCCAGTGCGATGACCTTCACTACGGGCTTGCCCGCGCGTGCAATGATAAATGGTTCGCCCTCGATTGCGGTTTGGATGAGGCGCGAAAGATGAGTCTTGGCTTCGTGTATATTCACCGTGCGCATGTTGGGGCGTCTCTAAACTTAGTTTATATAGC
>VYEH01000172.1:0-943 GCA_009843005.1 Pseudomonadota bacterium
GGTTCCAGCAGGCCGCGAACCAGTCTCGCGATATCGCGTTTTACGTTAATATCAACTAGGTCACCAAGGAGCTTTGGCCCCTGAATTCAAAGCAACACCAGACTTTCTGCTATTCCTTTTCTTAAGGGTGCAGAAATCTCCCTTACTTTGCCGTACATTGCGCCAGCCCATTGATCTTTTTTCGGCAAATCAAGCTTAGGATCCCTCTCGGATAGCACCAAATCCGCGACTTCCAGAAAGCGGCGAAGCTGATCCTCGGTTACCCATTGGTGGACCGCATAAAGAGAGTCAATCTTTGAGACTACTCCCTGAAAGCCACCAATGGACCAGACTGGCGAATCGTTCGAGTTCAGAAGAACGGAAAACTGGTGCTCCAGCTCTGTGAACTCTCCAATTCCTGACAGCTCGCACAGCAAATATTGGTCGGCTTCGTTGCCAGTTTTCCACGCGCCGGCTAGCATCAGCGGAATAAGTGTCGGGGCGATATTTTCGTCCGAACTCCAAGATGGAGACCTTAGCTCGGGGCTCTGAGCCAATCGTCTTCGCAAAACTGTCAGCGACCGCCCGGACTCCCGTTCCAACCGTTTGATCTCATCGCTGTCCAGCCCCATTGAGCTCAGCGCGGTTGTAAATGCTGAATTGCTCAGCAGGTCTAAAGTGATCTCCGCGTCACGCTGAACCGCGGTCCTTGGCTCAATAACCATTCGACCGAGTGCACATCCGCTCTGAGCAAACTCCTTCTCCACGTCTGAATGCGCAATGATGGGAATGAATCCTGGGGAACCAACGGCCAATTCGGACAATGGGCCAACCTCGGTAAAGACAACGGTTCGGTCTCGAACCCGCGACATTTCGTCGTCCTGCGCAGAAAGCAGGACATGAAGAAATGCGAGACCTTCCTCACGAGAATCAGCGACAACACGTACAGCTTTATTTGGCGAGA
>VYEH01000172.1:953-5823 GCA_009843005.1 Pseudomonadota bacterium
CTCCTAATGTCGGCAAGCGTCGAATCGGAAATGGACGCGATTGCTTCGTCGAAGATGGTCTCAGTAAAGTGTGGCTCGCAGTCGGCACACCATTCCACCCAGCAATTTTCTAGCGACTTGACACCACGTAAATTCAGGCCCCGCTGATTACCGAACCATGCTTGGCCCGCAATGGATTGCTCCAACCATTGCTCGACATTGGATGCGTCCCAAGCAAAGACGTCCCTCCACTTGCCCTCCGCCTGCCTATCCTCTAACCACGCCTCCCTTCCGGGCCATCGCCTAGGCGTAACGAATACGAACGACATGTTTTTTCGTTCGTCTTCTTCCGTTTCTTCGGTACGCTTTGCGAAATCCTCGTTCGCCTTTTTCTTGATGTTGGCACTTGTTCCAAACTCCCATCCCGACAGTCCCTCCGGTACCCATGGGTTCCCTTCCCTAGTCTCTACTCTGCCATCCCATCCTGGACGCTGGGCGTCGTCATTTCCGGGAAAGTCGATAAATCTAATTTGCTCGCAGGTGGAGTTGACCAAAATTCGCAAGAGCACTGCGAGTTTGGAGCGAGAGTTGATAGCGTCTGCCCATGTTTCGATGTCATTCGCTACTGCCTCCAGAAACGGCGGCACGAAAGTGCGCGTGGTCATCGAAATCGCACTGATGCTGGCTCGCTGGCAGGCATCGTGTTCCGCCTGAAGTTTCATCAATTCGTCCGGGTCCGCTCCAAACGCTTTCTGTAGTCTCATGGCCATCTCCGACGACAAACTAGCGTTGCCATTAAGAAAATTCGATAGCGCTGGTCGCCCGACTCCAATAGTCTTGGCAGCTTGGGTAACAGACATGCCCTTGGGAATGACGCCATGTCGAACGTAGTAACCGGGATGGGAATTGTTGGACGGTTTGCTCACAGGACTGGCCCCCTAAGGCGTAGTTGTATTGTGACGCGATACACAATACACAGACAGGTTCTCCTGAGTCAAGTCGCCGTAGGGACTCGAAATTTCATTTGCCGAGTTCTTTCGACAGGACAACGGATGTGAGTTGTCTCACGCGACAGATATGCCGCGCAGTCGGTTAGCTCATGCTGGCATTAAATTGCGATCTCGGAAGTCGTGTGCTTCATGAGTATTCAATAGGTGCTCTAGCTAGCACTGGCGTCCGTCTATGGACGCCCCCGTAAATGCAAGCTTTCCTTCGAGCGGATCCGTGCATGCGGTCAGGTGCTGTCGTCTATCCGGCCTCATCAATGGCGGCACTTTCAACGCCGCCGGGCCTGTATGGAACATTGCGGATCGGGTCCAAATCGCTAAATCGAGCTGCAAGCTCTGCGAGCAAAGACCGGTTTTCCCGATCCCGTCTCGATGACCGTTTGCCCTTACTCGTCCTCCGTCCTGTCTGCATTGCCAACGACTCGCAGTACCTTGTTGCCGATCCGGTCTCGCCGTAGCGCGAGCCCTGTACGCTCCCTTGTTTCTCATCACCGCCCAAGCCACGCGGGCCATCCGATTGACCAGCGCCACGGCGACCTACATCCTGGGCTTGCGCGCCAACATGTTGGCCGGCCACGGATGGCGGTCCTGCCGCAGCGTATCGCGTGGCGCACCACCGCCATGGCGTCGATGATCAACAGCCGCCTGAGATCGCGCTGACCCGCCCGGCGTGGCGTTCTTCTACGCCCTCGGCCTCTGCGGCGGCCACGCGGTTGGCTGTCTCAAGGGATTTTAGGGCAAGCTGCACGTGGAAGGTTATGCCGGCTACAAAGCGGTGGCAGCGCCCGGCAAGGGAGTAGCCCGTTCGTATTGTTGGGCGCGCGCGAGACGCAAGCTGTGCGAGGTCCACCACAGCCACCGCGCGATGATCGCCGCCGAAGGGTTGCGGCGGGTCGCGGCCATGTACGCCATCGAGAAGCAGATCCGGGGCGAGCCGCCCGAGTTCAGGCTGGCTGAGAGACAGACCCGCACCGCGTCGCTGGTCGAACACCTCGGGGTGTGGCTGCGAAAGCACCGCGCCCGGATCTCGCCGAAGTTGCGGCTGGGCGAGAAGCTCGCCTACATCGCCAACCATTGGGACGGGCTGCAGGCGTTCCTCACTGACGGGCGCGTCGAGATGGTTAACAACATCGTGGAAAACACCATCCGGCCGCTGGTGCTGAACCGCAAGAACGCGCTGTTCGCCGGCCACGACGAAGGCGCGGCGGCCTGGGCGGGCATCGCCAGCCTCGTCGAAACGGCCAAAATGAACGAGGTCGACCCCCACGCCTACTTCAAGGCCACGCTCGAAGCCATCGCCCGTCGGACATCCGGCCTCGAAAATCGACGAACTCCTGCCCTGGGCCTATACCCAACTTCAAGCTGAACGCCAAGTGTTGCTGGCGCACCGCTTACCTTGAATCGTGGTTGGGGTCAATCTGAAGCCGGAGCCTGCTCGTATTTAAACCCCCGGCTGGTCAAACAGGCCTCCATGTACTCGCGGTAAAGGCCAGGTTGCGAGTATGGGTCAGCGTCGCTGGTTGCCTCCACGGCTCCCATTCTGCACTCAGCCTGATTCGTTGTCTGCTCCTCTAATGACATTGTTGGATGGGCCCATTCCCACACCTCCGGTGGTGGGCGGTTGCGAAGCCAGGAGACTCCCGAATACAGGCCCCACCCCAAAACTGCTACCACAACACTAAGTACTCCAAAACTTGCCAAGACCTCGCCTTTGGCCCGAAACCAGGATGCTAATGTCGATCGAAACAGCACGGCCGGAAAAATTGTCACCGCTGCGGCGGCCACGCTAAGCCATATCAGAGTCGCCCATTGCGGATACTGATTAGCCAATGCGTTCCCAAGTGCAACAACAAATAGCTCAAGAAGCACAATGATGATGTAGCTTGAGTGCATCGTAAAATCCTACTGGGTCTGCTGTAAGCGAAGGGGCCAGACACCGCAGCAACCAGCCCGCGTGAGATTGAGCAGTAATTTTGCCGTGGCCGGTGCCCACATGCCAACCAGACGGCCATTCTGGGGGATAGGCCGAACGTCTTCCAATCGCCGGCAGCAAGCGTTACAAGATCTCAGAAGTGCGCCAGCTATTCCCGACTACGTTGCGACCTATCCCCCGAGCTCCATTTCGCGTTACAACCATTCAGGCCATACAATCCGCCATCCGGCCACAAAGATCGACACGCTGATGCCCTGGGCCTATACGCCAACCTCAAGCTGAACGCCAGATGGTGCTGGTGTACCGCTTACAATTCAACTGGAGTAACGACAAGTGTCGTGACTTTACATTGCAGCTTGCCAACGAGGATTTGGAGGAAGTCTAGGTACTCGTTAAGCCTTAATTGCCGATAGCAAGTAAAGGCGCCATCACCGAGGCTTCGAAAGTCATGGCGCGCATACTGATCCGAGATTGGCCAGAACAGAACGGTCAGCACCAAGCATTGATGCGAACCTGTGGCCGGGCGCTACGACGGCCGAAGAGTGGTCGACGAATGCGCAGTAGTCGTCGGATGTGTCGAAATTGCGCGCGAACCGCGCAGTAGCAAAGCGTGATAACCCCCGAACCAGGTCCTTCGCCCAGCCCTCCGTCGAACCGAGAGCGACGCGTCCGTGTCGCCGGAACTACGAGGGGGGCGCAATCAGGTGACCCACATCGTCCTCGATTTTCTTCAGGACCCACCTCATCTCCGGGTCGTTACATATTGCGAAAAGTCCCGGATCCTTCTGCTTCCAATAGCTACTGTGGGTGCCGGTAACGGACTCGATAGCGCGTCGGACGAGTCCCGGAAACCTCTCGCCAATCTGCGTTAGCACGCTCGCCAGCGTACCTTGGTGAAGGTGGGCCGCCGGATCCTGCCACTCCTCACGGTCTCTCCTATACACCTGGGTCAGTGGCTCGACTTTCCACTCGTTGTGGAAATAGATCGACACCATGCGGCACGTCTCGTACAGGGCTCTGAATTGCAGATGTTTCTCGAGCTCCACCTCCTGGAAAATGTCGCGGTGTAGGTAATCCAGGATGAAGTCGCCGAACGAATCCGCCTGTGCGATCAGGTTAGCTAGATGGAATCCGAACTGGCCATGGTGTATCTCCCGCATGTAGAAACACTCAAGCAGGTCAATACCCTTGTCGGTTCGCAGGTCGAGTTCGTCCAGCAGTCGAAACGACATCGTCGTTTGAGTGTCTAGTTTCTCGAAGTTCCGACGAATTTGCTCGTCGACCGGCACGTAGAACACATTGCTTGAGTCGAGGTCCGCGACGAATAGGAACACCGGGACTGGCAGATTGACCCAGTATCTCGCCGTAGTCGTCCTGATTTGCGGCGATGTAGCGACGCGCGCGCGAGAACCCGCGCGCCACGCTAGCCCTCGCTCGGCCTTAACCTGCGCCGACATTAATTGTCCGGTGACGTCGCCGTCCGGCGAGACGAGCTCGATGTAGGCGTCGATGCCGTAGTCGCGTTCAGTCGTCTCCCTAAGGATCCAATCATTCGGCGCCAACGTTTGGAACAGCCGCATTGCCTTCGTCTCTAGGACGTGGGTTTCCGGTCGCTTGGGGAATCTCACGGCCCACCACCGTCTACGGGGGCTACCGTCTCAGGATCGTGCCCACCGTGGTTGCGTGTGTTGTGCGGGCGCCCGACACGATGGAGGTCATCCCCCGGCCGTGAGAGGCGTCGAACCAATGCGAAGCCGGGACGCGTGGCCTGTCCGCGCAGGGACGACGGACGCGCGAGTCGATGCGCGCTTGTGATGGGTCCAGCGTCGCTGATCTCAGTTGCTCCTTCGTTGCTCCCGACGTTCCAACTCGTATGATCGTGCTGTCGCGCCCTCGGTGCTGTGAATGTGACGATGCAAACTCCGATATGCAGCGTCGACCTTTGACATGT
>VYEH01000172.1:5833-7436 GCA_009843005.1 Pseudomonadota bacterium
GGGTTGCGCAAGGCGATCGGCAGGGTACTCAGCGACGACGACGAGGACTGCCTGCAGGTACTGCGCTGGTTGCATGACCGCCGCAATATCGAGGTAGCGCGTGTCGATCTTGTCGCCTCGCTGAGTCGTTTTGAATGTGAACAATCGAGCAGGCGTTCAAGGAACTGAAGCACAATCTGGCCATCCGCACGGTTTTCCATCAACGGGCGGATCGGATCGAGGAGCACATCTTCGTCGCCATCATCGCGTACTGCCTACACGTGACGTTGAAAAAAGCTGGCCCGACTGCAGGCACTGTGGTTGACGCCCCGGGCAATCCTGGAGAAGTTCTCTACCATGCAGATGGTCGATGTTCATTTGCCGACCACGGACGGACAGCATCTCGTCCTTGCCCGACGCACCGATCCGACCCCGGACCAGCAACTGCTGTTGCACCAACTCGGCATGGTGCTGCCCGAACAGCCGCCGCTGCGAATTTCGACCAAAAAATCGTCGAAACAGTGATTCCGCTCGGCTCTCCCGTAGTGCCGACCCTTCGCGTTCCAGAACAGATAATCAACAAGTTTCAAACGCCTAAACGTCAAGTTGTTGAAGTCGGCCTAATTTTCTGACGAAAGTACTGCGTAGGCTAGATGAAAAAGAGGGAGCAGGGATAGCGGATACCCACGCTGACCCCTATGGGATGATGCAGCCCACAGTCTCATATGCTTGCGCTCCATACACCACAGGTTTTGCTTGAGGAATCTTCCAGCGATCCAATTCGAATGCATCCAACTCATCGTATACACGTCGAATGAACCTACACTTCGCCTTCGTATCCCTTGCAATTGTTGCTGTGATCTGGCCTTGAATGTCGCTAAGTGCGCGCGCAGCGTCGGTGGCCGCCGATATTTGTAGTCTTTCCTCGCCATCGCTGTCCAACGTTCCCGCCAACTCCCACAACAGCGATTCGATCGAACGGTCGCTGTACTCCGTGAACACACCCATAGGATAGGGGTGATCTTTGACAGGCCCCATATCGCGAAGCACCTCCGCTACGTTTAGCGCCGTCGCCGAGCTCCTTTCCATTCTTTTCAGATAACTTCTAGCCCGATACACCCGCGAAGCTATTTCCACATCCAGCTTTTGCTGAAGCTGCTCCGCGGCTCTTCTCTGATCCCGACCGTCGTTGAACAACACGATACTGTTCGAGTTCAGTAATTTCCAAACGCGCTCGAAGGCGCCCTTTGACCGCGTGGTGCCCAACTCGTCCCCGACCTCCACCATACCGACCTTCTCCAGCCTAATCACGCTACAAATTGTGCGCCGACAGAAATTTTCGCCCAAGCGTACCAATTTGATCTCAGAAAATGTAGAGCAAAGTGCGAGGCACTTGCGCTGTGGGATTATTCGTAACGCCCGACGCCGTGAGCGGAACCGCGGTGGGCGTGTTGGAGAGTGGGATGAAGCGCTACGGCGGACCGTGTGACCGACAATGCCCCTGCATCCGGCCCAAATGACAACAATTGTCGATTGAGCGCGCCGGACGGGCAGGACCCCTTTCCGGGGCGGGCCGCTATCCGGTGATCAGTAACGGCACCACGCCCACCAAGAAGTGCACATG
>VYEH01000014.1 GCA_009843005.1 Pseudomonadota bacterium
CCGGGGCCGACGCCGTCCGCCTCCGGAAATCGGGTTTGCGAAGCCGCGGCTGGTGCCGCCGAGGACTGAGTGTCCGGAACCTCATCCTGAGCGGCAGCTGGAAGCTGCGTTAGCGAAACTTCGTCTTGCGCGCCCGCCGGCGTCACCGCCGCGGTCGCCGCCAATAGTCCCGGCATAATCGCCAGCGCGAACGCCTTCGCCCTCTTCACAACCAACTCCCGGCCGTACGGGTCAGTCGTCAAGGGACGGTGGGGGCGGCGCCAGGACCTCGCGGGTCCCGTTGGGCTGCAGGGCGCCCACGATGCCCACCTCTTCCATGGTCTCGACGATTCGCGCGGCACGGTTGTAGCCGATCTTGAGCCGGCGCTGGACGCTGGAAATGGATGCCTTGCGCGACTCGGTGACGATGCGCACCGCCTCGTCGTAGAGCGGGTCCTCCTCCCCGTCCAGCCCACCGCGCTGCACCGGGTCGATCCCCGGTATCGACTCCTGCGGGCCGGTCAGCACATCGTCGGCAAAATCGGGTTCTCCCGAGGCGCGCAAATTGCTGACCACCGCGTGGACTTCGTGATCGTCCACGAACGCTCCATGCACTCTCGTCGGCGTGGACGTGCCCGGGGGCAGGTACAGCATGTCGCCGTGCCCGAGGAGGTGCTCCGCGCCGATCTGGTCGAGGATCGTGCGCGAATCCACCTTGGCGGACACCTGGAACGCGATCCGGCTGGGGATATTGGCCTTGATGAGGCCGGTGATCACGTCCACCGAGGGACGCTGGGTGGCGATGATCATGTGGATGCCCGACGCGCGGGCCTTCTGGGCGAGCCTGGCGATGAGTTCCTCCACCTTCTTGCCGACCAGCATCATCATGTCGGCGAGTTCGTCGATCACGACGACCACGTAGGGCAACGGTTCGAGGTGCGGGATCTCCTCCTCCGGCGTACCGGCCTCGACCGTGGGGTCGGGGATCGGACGGCCCCTGGAAAGCGCCGCGCTCACCTGGCGGTTGAAACTCGAGAGATGGCGTACCTTCAGTTCCGCCATCAGCGTGTAGCGGCGCTCCATTTCCGCCACGCACCAGCGCAGCGCGTTGGCAGCCTCGTTCATGTCGGTCACCACCGGCGCGAGAAGATGGGGAATGCCCTCGTATACCGAAAGCTCCAGCATCTTCGGATCGATCAGTATCAGGCGCACATGTTCCGGTCGGGACTTGTAGAGCAGGCTCAACACCATGGCGTTGAGCGCCACGGACTTGCCCGAGCCGGTGGTGCCGGCGATCAGCAGATGAGGCATCTTGCCCAGATCGGTCACGACGGGCTGGCCGCCGATGTCCTTGCCGAGCGCAAGCGTCAGCGGCGATTTCAGCTTTTCGTATGCCTCCGACTTGATGATCTCTCCCAGCGTGACCAGTTCCCGGGCTTCGTTGGGAATTTCAAGGCCCACGTAGGGCTTGCCGGGAATCACCTCTACGACCCGGACGCTCACGGTCGACAACGACCTTGCCAGGTCCTTGGCGAGGTTGCTGATCTGGTTGACCTTTACGCCCGGAGCCGGCTTGAGTTCGAAGCGCGTCACCACGGGTCCCGGGTGCACGGAGACGACTTCCACGTCGATTCCGAAATCGCCCAGCTTCAATTCCACCAGGCGCGACATGGCCTCCAGCGCCTCGTCGGAGTATCCCCCCTCCCGCGGCGGGGCATCGTCCAGCAGCGACAAGGGTGGTGGCTCTCCGGATGGAATCGACTCGAACAACGGTACCTGCTTCTCGCGCTCCGCCCGCGCGCTGGCCGGCGGTGCGTCGAAAGTCGGCTCTATCCGGGGCTCCGTACGCTTGCGCCTGGTGCGGCGGGTCTTCTTTACCACGCGGCGGCGCTGCCTCCTGACCTGGCGGCCCTTTCTGCGCACGCCCATCTGCTTCAGCAACGCGCGGCTTCCGCTCACGCCCGCAAGCACGCCCCGGCCGACGGTATCCATGACGGTAAGCCACGAAACGCCCGTGGCGAGCGA
The DNA here is from genome assembly GCA_009843005.1 of Pseudomonadota bacterium. Lineage (GTDB taxonomy): Bacteria > Pseudomonadota > Gammaproteobacteria > Steroidobacterales > Rariloculaceae > UBA6522. The sequence goes on from VYEH01000014.1 coordinate 2,005, forward strand.
CACGGACACGATCCACAACGCGAGCAACAGCACGGTCCCGCCAAGATGGCCCAGCGCCTGCTCCAATCCGCTCCCGACGACCTGGCCCAGGATACCGCCCGCCGTTTCGCGCATGCCCGGCGCGAGGACATGCAGCGTGGCCAGTCCGCAACTGGTGGCCAGCAACAACACAAACCCTCCCGTACGCCACCATACGACCGGACGCGCCACGGTCTTGCCGCGTTTCCCCGATCGGTAAATCAACATCCCCGACAGCAGCACCAACACGGGAAACAGATAGGCCGGACGCCCGAACAGCAGATACGCCACGTCGGCGAACATCGCTCCGGCCGGCCCCATGCGGTTACTGATGCCCTGGGAGTCTCCGGCAAAGCTGAACGCACGGTCGGCCGGGTCGTATGTGGCGAGCGCCAGGAATAGAATGATGGCCAGCCCGGCCAGAACCAACAGTGCAGATTCCCTCAGCCCGCGGATTCGCGGACCCAACGCGGATGGCGAGACATCGCTGACTTTGGATCTGCTCAAGTTTTGTCCGAAACTAACAGGGCCCGATGCCGCATATCGGGTCGGCGCCGCCGGGGATTGCCCCGCGGTGGCGCTGCGAGTGAGTATACAGCCAACCAGGAACCACGGCGAACGGGAAATGGCCTTGCGAGTCCGGCAACACGACAGCATCCTGGATCTCGATCCGGCTGCCTGGAACGTGCTGGCGGCTGACTCGCCATTCCTGCGCCACGAGTTCCTGAGCGCCCTGGAAATCACTGGATGCGTGGGACCGGAAACGGCCTGGCGCCCGGCCTACCTGAGCGCGTCGGACGACTCCGGCCGCCTGGCAGGCGCCCTGCCCCTCTACATCAAGTATGACTCCCGCGGGGAGTTCGTTTTCGACTGGAGCTGGGCGGCCGCGTACGAGCGGGCGGGCCTTTCCTACTACCCGAAGCTCGTTTCCGCAGTGCCCTTCACGCCGGCCACAGGCCGGCGTCTGCTCGTGAACGGTGACCCGGATTCGGAGTCCGTCGCAACGGAACTCCTGGTCGCGGCGAGAACCCTTGGCGCGGATATCCAGGCCTCGTCGCTTCACGTCCTGTTTCCCACGGACGTGGAACAGCAGTTCCTTGGCGATGAGGGGCTCATGTCCCGCAAGAGCTGTCAGTTCCACTGGCATAACGACGGCTACGCATCCTTCGAGGACTTTCTCGAACGGTTTACATCGATGAAGCGGAAAAAGGTGCGCCGCGAGAGACGGCGCATCGCCGAAGCCGATGTTACGTTCGAGCACCTCAGGGGCGATGAGCCCGGTGACGAGGACTGGGACGCGATCTACGAGTACTACGCGCACACGTTTCTGCGCCGCGGCAGGGCGCCCTACCTCAACCGCGAGTTCTTCGCCGAGATCGCGCGCACCATGCCGGAGAACCTGGTGATCGTGCTCGCGCGCTTCGGTGAGCGGCCCATTGCCACGGCCATCTGTTTTCGCAGCGACGACACGCTGTATGGCCGGTACTGGGGAAGCCTGGCCGACTTCCACAGCCTCCACTTCGAGGCCTGCTACTACCAGGGCATCGATTACTGCATCCGCGAGGGACTGAGCCGCTTCGAACCGGGCACACAGGGCGAACACAAGCTGAGCCGCGGCTTCACGCCCATGGCGACCTGGTCCAGCCACTGGATCGCCAACGCCGGATTCGCACAGGCGATCGGACGGTTCCTCCACCAGGAACGCGACCACGTCAACGCCTACATGCGTGAGTTGGCCACCCATACACCGTACCGGAAGGATCGGCCCGAACCAGGTCCTGCCCGAGCCGCCGCGGTGCTGCGGCAAGGCTCGCTGTGAGCGGGATTCACTGGTTGCCGGCCTCCGGGGACCCGACGGCTTTTCCACCTGCCGAGAAGGCCTTGCGGGAGCCCGACGGGCTGCTCGCCGCCGGGGGCGATCTGCAACCCCAGCGACTCCTTTCGGCCTACGTCAGAGGGATTTTCCCCTGGTACGACGAGGGCCAGCCCATCCTCTGGTGGTCACCGGACCCGCGCGCGGTGTTGTGGCCGGAGGACCTTCATATCTCGCGGCGCCTGGCCCGAACGCTGCGCAAAATGGACCTTCGATTCAGCGCGGACAGCGCCTTCGACGCCGTGATCGAAGGCTGTGCGGCGCCGCGCGCGAAGTCCCGGGGAACGTGGATCACCCGGGACATGGTCGACGCGTACCGCCGCCTCCACGAGATGGGTTGGGCGCACGCCTTCGAAGGCTGGCTGGGCGACGACCTGGCGGCCGGGCTTTACGGCGTGGCCATCGGCCGGGTCTTCTTCGCCGAGTCCATGTTCACCCGGGTCGACGACGCCTCCAAGGCCGTGCTGATCAACGCGGTCGACTACCTGCGGGCACGGTCGTTCGAACTGATCGACTGCCAGGTCCGGTCGGAACACTTGTACACCCTGGGCGCGACGACGCTGCCCCGGGGCGAATTCCTCAAGCAATTGAAACGGCTGTGCGCCCGGCCGGATGAACCGGGTAACTGGCGCCTGGATCACGAGCGTTTTTTCGCGTCGGATTGCACCGCGCGACCTTGAGGAGTGTTCACCTCAGGCCGCCGCGTGTACCCGCAATCATTTCCCACATTGGGCTGCCGCGCGCCCGAGTTAATCCTTCATGAAGAAAGGTTAAACGCATTGCGGGCATCTTCCCCTGTATGCAACAATCGGGCGCCGCGAAAGAAGCAGCCGTTGCATGATGCCGAAAGAAGAAGCCATTCAAATGGAGGGACTGGTCACCGAGACCTTGCCCAACACCACGTTTCGCGTCGAGTTGCAGAACGGACACCTCATCACCGCGCATATCTCGGGGAAAATGCGCAAGAACTACATCCGCATCCTGAAGGGCGACGCGGTGACCGTCGAACTCACGCCCTACGATCTCAGCAAGGGCCGCATCGTCTATCGAGCTCGCTAGTCTGCGAGCCGACACCAATCTTGAGGCTGAAACGGGGCGGCCGTTCCCAGGCGGATCGTGCCGCCTTGCCGACGGTCGGAGGCGTTTCTGTGGCAGACTTGTGGATATTCGTCCGGCCCTTGCGGTGAGGCCGCCGGCACATTTCTGGAAGAAAACATGACGACTGACCCTGCATCTGCAAGCAACGGAACCGTAGGCATCCTTGGCTGGATCGAGCGAAGCGGCAATCGGCTGCCCGATCCGGTAGTGATCTTCCTGTACTGCATACTGGCCGTCATCGCGATCAGCGTCATCGCCGCCGCCACCGGAACCTACGCCCTGCATCCGACGCAGGTCGACGCGGCCGGCAACGCGATGGCGATCCGGGCCGAAAGCCTGCTGTCGGCGGACAACCTCCGGCGCCTGCTGGTTGAAATGCCGAGAACCTTTACCGGTTTCCACCCGCTGGGCTATGTGCTGGTCGTTATGCTGGGCGCCGGCGTTGCCGAACGTTCCGGCCTCCTCGGCACGGCCATGAGCGCGGCGGTGAGCAATGTGCCCAGGCTGCTGCTGACGCCGGCGGTTGCGCTGGTCGGCATGCTCGGCAACCTGGCGGCGGATGCCGCCTACGTGGTGCTGATCCCGCTGGCGGGCGTGATTTTCCATGCCGCCGGCCGGCACCCCGTCGCCGGTATCGCCGCCGCGTTCGCCGGGGTCTCTGGCGGCTTCTCCGCGAATCTGCTGCCCGGCCAGCTCGACGCGCTGCTGTTCGGCATCACCGAAGCGGCGGCCGAGACCATCCTGCCGACCTGGGACGCCAACATCGCCGGCAATGCCTGGTTCATCGTCGTCATGACGCTGGTGTTTCTGCCGATCATCTGGTACATCACCGACCGCGTCATCGAACCGCGCATGGGTCCCTACGGCGGAGGCGGCCTGCAGGGCGGCAGCGCCGACAATATCGAAGATGCCGCCACCGGAACGGGTGACAGCACGAGCTTCGACACCGCCGGCGGCGACATCGGGCATCCCGAAGCCGACAGCGGCGACCCGGAGAACCCGGAAGGCAGCGGGGCCGGTACAGAAGCCCCCGGCGCCAGCGTCGCCGAAGCCGAGCGCCGTGGCCTCAAGCGGGCCGGTTGGGCCGTCCTCGGGGTGGTAGCGATTTGGGTATTTCTGTGCATCGGCCCCGGTACTCCGCTGATCGACGAATCCGCTCCCGTCGAGTCGCGTTTCAACCCCCTGTTCCAATCCCTGGTGGCCGGATTCTGCGCGGTCTTCCTGGCAGCGGGATGGGCCTACGGAGCAGCGGCGGGCACCGTGAAAAATCACCGCGACCTGGTCGACATGATGAAGGGCGCCATGGGGGACATGGCCTACTACCTCGTGCTGTCGTTCGCGGCGGCGCATTTCGTGGCCATGTTCAACTGGTCGAACCTGGGCCTGATCTTCGCGATCCAGGGCGCCGCCGTGCTGGAAAGCTCGAACATGCCCGACACGCTGCTCATGGCATCGATTATCCTGTTCGGCGCCTTGCTCAATCTCTTCATCGGCTCGGCCAGCGCCAAGTGGGCGCTGCTGGCGCCGGTGCTGGTGCCCATGCTGATGCTCGTGGGAATCTCTCCGGAGATGACCACCGCCGCCTACCGTGTCGGCGACAGCGCGACCAACATCATCACGCCGCTGATGCCGTACCTGCCGCTGGTGCTGGTATTCGCCCAACGCTGGCAGAAGGATTTCGGCCTCGGCAGCCTGGTGGCGACGATGCTGCCCTACTCCATGTTCCTGCTGCTGTCGGGACTGGTATTGACGATACTCTGGGTGTTTCTGGGACTGCCGCTGGGCCCCGCCGCGCCGGTTTCGTTCGCCATGCCCTGAGCAGGTGCGACTGAAACAGGCGCTGTAGGTTCGCCGAATCTGGACTGTCCTCCGCGGTCGCGAATCCGACTGCGGAGCCGGTCGAAGTAGTCTGCGTCGGCCACGCCCGCTGGCGGCCATGGCACTTCAGTTGGCCGGTACGTGCTCCAGTTCCCGCACCGTCGGTTCCGGGATCAGCACCAGGCTCTCGCCGTCGCTGCCCACGTCCACCCGCACATGGCCCCCGTCCCTGAGGCGGCCGAACAGCAATTCTTCGGCCAGGGGCCGCTTGATGTGTTCCTGGATGACTCGCGCCATGGGCCGTGCGCCCATCTTTTGGTCGTAGCCCCTGCGCGCGATCCATGACCGGGCGGCGGGCTCCAGTTCGATGGTGACGTCGTTCTTGTCCAGTTGCGCTTCAAGTTCCACGATGAGCTTGTCCACGACGCGTGCGATGGAGTCCTCGTCCAGCGCGTCGAACTTGATGATGGCGTCCAGCCGGTTGCGGAATTCCGGCGAGA
>VYEH01000363.1:0-6676 GCA_009843005.1 Pseudomonadota bacterium
AAAGTGCCGATATGACCAATTGCCGATTGTTTTCCCGCACCACGCCCAGGTCGCTGCCGATCTCGGCCAGGGCGGGCAGCATGGCATCGATGGCCAACGCCGCCGTTGCCGTCAGCAGGGCCATCAACACGGCGAACTCGCGCGCCGGAAGCTGCCTGATCATCGGATGTCCCGTGGCGTATGCTCAGCCTGCCGAACGAAACAGCAAGGCAACGCCAACCCCGGCAGCGGACCAACCCGGCCAGACCGGCGCCGCCTCGAGGCCCAGCCAGAGAACCCCGCATATTGCGAGTGCGCTGCCGGCGATGACAGCATGCAGGCTGGTCGTGCCGCCGTTTCGGTCGCTGGTGTCTGCCCTGGGCGGGGTCGTGTGCGGTGCATCACCGCTTTCGGCCGCTCGGCGAAGTACCTGCTGGACCGCATCGGGCACCAGCAGCAAGTCCTCCGCCACTCGAGGCCAATTCTCCAGCAACTGGCGAAGATGGGTTCGCGGGTCGGTGCGCCGCGCCATCCACTTCTCCAGCACCGGCTTGGCTGTGGCCCACAAATCCAGTTCCGGATAGAGCTGGCGGCCCAGCCCTTCGATATTCAGGAGCGTCTTCTGCAGCAGGACCAGTTGCGGCTGCACCTGCATGTCGAACTGCCGCGCGGTCTGAAACAGGCGCAACAGCACCAGCCCGAACGAGATGTCCTTGAGTGGCTTGTTGAAGATTGGCTCGCAGACTGAGCGGATGGCCGCCTCCAGTTCGGTCACCCGCGTATGCGGCGGGACCCAGCCGGAATCCACGTGCAGCCGGGCCACCCGGTAGTAGTCGCGCTTGAAGAAGGCCAGAAAGTTGGCGGCCAGGTAATGCTGATCCCGCGGGCTCAGGGTGCCGACGATACCGAAGTCGACGGCGACATATCGGGGCCGGTCCGGGTCCGTTACATCGACGAAAATGTTCCCGGGATGCATGTCCGCGTGGAAGAAATTGTGCGTGAACACCTGGGTGAAGAAAATCTCCACACCATTTTCGGCCAGACGCCGAATGTTGGTCCCCCGGGACTTCAGTTCCTCCACGTCGCTGATGGGTATGCCGACAATGCGCTCCATGGTCAGAACGTTGGAACGACAGTAGTTCCAGTACACATCCGGTACATAGAGCATGCCGGAACCTTCGAAATTTCGTCTGAGCTGGGCCGTGTTGGCGGCTTCGCGCATCAGGTCCAGCTCCTTGAATAGTGTCGCCTCGAACTCCTGTACGACTTCCCTGGGGCGCAGCCGACGCGCCTCCGGCCAATACCGTTCGGCGAGTTCGGCGATGGCGTAGAGCACCGCCAGGTCCTTGCGCACCGACCTGTGAACTCCCGGCCGCAGGACCTTGACCACCACCTCCCGACCGTCGTGGAGCCGCGCGGCGTGAACCTGCGCCACCGAAGCAGCCGCCAGCGGCGTCCGCTGGAACTCCTGAAACACCTCGTCGGCCGGGCGGCCGAACGCCTCGGCGAGAATATCCAGCGTTTCACTGGTGGCAAACGGCGGCACCTGGTCCTGAAGCTTCGCAAGCTCGTCCGCGACCTCTGCCGGCAGCAGGTCCCGCCTGGTCGACACGGCCTGCCCGAATTTCACGAAGATGGGCCCGAGTTCCTCCAGCGCAACGCGAATTCTCGCCCCCAGGGGCGCCCGACGTGTTCGCTTGGGCAACAGCCAGCGCAGCCAGCCGATAGGCCGGAAAAGGTGGGTTGCCCACACGATGTCTTCGAGCCCGTGCCGGATCAACGTGCGCTGGATGGCAAGGAGCCTGACCAGTTGCCTCAGCCGACCGATGCCGGCGTTTGCGGATGCGGCTCCCATGCCGGCGCCTGCGAAGTCGGCTCCCACGCCGCTATCCCTGCTCCGCCGCAGCATCGGTCCCGTTTCCTCGGGAGGTCACGCGGCACCGGTGTTGCTCAAGTCTGGCGAGGCGTTGCGCTGCCCGTTCAACGTCGTCCCTCAGACACTCCACATCTCGTCCAAACGCCTTCACTTCTACCCGAGGCGGCAACTGTCGCGCTTCCTCCTGGAGGAACTCGGAGGTATTCATGGTCAGCGCCGAACCGGCTTCGCGGGCCCAGTCGTCCGTGCGCCGCGCCGCGCCGGCCACTTCGTGGGCCGCAATGTCGCCGATCAACCTGGACAGTTCTTCCTCCAGGTCCGGACGTGCATGGCGTAGCAACTCGGCAAAGGCTTCCGCCGTTTGTACATCGCCCGACAGCTCTGCTCCGGACTGCCTGAATCCTGCAGCCTCCGCATTGCCCAACAGACCCAGCAGGACCGGGGGCGTACCCTCCACCGTGGCCGTAGCAGAGGAGGAGTCGGCGGCGGAATCATTGGCGTTGGCCGTAGCGGCGGCGCCGGAGGAGGCCGATTCCACGCTCACCGCCAGGCGCGTCTTCAAGGATTGCAGGCGCAGCCGAAACCCGAGTCCCCGAACCACAATCGCCAGACTACTTCCGTCAAGGCTTTCCAGGAGTTCCCCGGCGCGAGACGACTCCCCGATGCATCGATTGAGAACGGACTCGAGCCCGAACGCGCTGGCGGCTGCCGCATCGAGGGATTCGGAGGCCGCGGCGGACGTGCGCAGCAGCAGGCGGGCCAGCGTGGCGAGCGGCGTTGACATGGGCCGCTACAACCGAAAGCCCACGTGCAGGGAGACGATACCGCCGCTGAGGTTGTGGTACTCGCAGCGCTCGAAACCCTGTTCGGCCATCATCGACTTGAGCGTTTCCTGGTCCGGGTGAACGCGTATCGATTCCGCAAGGTAGCGGTAACTGTCGGCGTCATCGACGACCAGTTGACCCAGCCGGGGCAGCACATTCAGGCAATAGTATTCGTAGGCGGAATCCAGCAGTTCGAACTTCGGCCTTGAGAATTCCAGCACGAGCAGCCGGCCGCCAGGCCGGAGCACCCGGAACATTTCCGCCAGCGCCGCCTCCTTGTCGGTGATGTTTCGCAACCCGAAGCCGATGCTCACGCAGTCGAACGCCGACCCGCCAACCGGCAACCGTTCGGCGTCGGCCTGCAGGTAGTGGATGTTCGCCACCAGGCCGGCATCGATCATCCGGGAGCGCCCCAGGCCGATCATCCTGCCGTTGATGTCCGTGACCACCACTCGCCCCGCGGAACCCACCTGCCGGACCATCCCTTCGCTCAGGTCGCCGCTGCCGGCGGCCACATCCAGCGCCGACTGACCGGCTCGCAACCCGGTCCTCGCGAGCGCGAACCGCTTCCAGACGCGGTGCAATCCCCCCGACATGAGATCGTTCATGAGATCGTACCGGTGGGCGACGGAGTCGAACACGCCCCGCACCCTGCGCTGCTTCTCGCCGGGGGAGACCCGGTCGAACCCGAAGTCGACGAATTCCCCGGGGTTATTGTCGCTCGCCGCCATCCTCTGCCGCCGCTCGCTGATGTCCCGCTTCGCGCAGCCGTTCCAGGTAACGCTGCCAGTTGGCCCGGTACTTGCTGCCAAGGCGGTAGAGTATAGGCCACGTGTACAGCCCGGTATCGTGACCGTCGTCAAACACCAGCCGGACCGCGTAACGCCCGACGGGCTCGATTCTCTCGATATTCACACGTTCCTTGCCGACCACCAGCACCCCCTCCCCCGCGGCATGCCGCTGGACTTCCGCGGAGGGTGAATGGACCCGCAGGTACTCGGCTGAGAGATCGAAAGTCTTGCCGTCGGAGAAACTGACTTCCAACCGCCGCGAGCGCCGCCGCAGTTTCAGACTGATGGGAAAGGGGCCGGTCTCGGACATTGTGCCGGGGCAGTGTTAGCGAGGCTTCGCCTCAAACCGACGATGCATGGGGCGCCAATGGCATCTGCCCATCGCCAAAATTTGACTCATCTGCAAGCATTTGGGTGTTTCAAGGAGTCTAGAGAATGTAACGCGTCAGATCCTCGTCCTGTACTAGTTCGCCCAGGTGCTCGTTCACGTAGGACTCATCCACGACCATGTTCTGCCCGCCGCGGTCGGCGGCTTCGAACGAAATGGTCTCCAGCAACCGCTCCATGACGGTGTGCAGCCGCCGCGCACCGATGTTCTCGGTGCGCTCGTTGACGTGGAAGGCGACCTCCGCGATACGCTTGACGCCGGAAGGTTCGAATGTCAGCCCGACCCGTTCGGTGGCCATCAGCGCCGTGTACTGCTCCGTCAGCGAAGCATCGGGTTCGGTCAGGATGCGCACGAAATCGTCGGCATCCAGCGCGTCCAACTCGACGCGAATCGGAAATCGCCCCTGCAACTCGGGGATGAGATCGGAGGGCTTGGCGACATTGAATGCGCCCGAAGCGATGAACAGCACGTGATCGGTACGGATCATCCCGTAGCGGGTGCTGACGGTGCAGCCTTCCACCAGCGGCAGCAGGTCCCGCTGCACGCCTTCCCTCGAGACGTCGGAGCCGAGCGTGTCTGAACGGCGGGCCACCTTGTCGATCTCGTCCAGGAAGACGATGCCGTTCTGCTCTACCGCGTTGAGCGCCTTGAGCTTGATTTCCTCCTCGTTGATCATCTTGCCGGCTTCCTCGTCGGTCAATTGCCGCAGCGCCTCGCGCACCCTGAGCTTGCGCGCGCTGCGGCGGCCGGAGGAAAGGCCCTGAAACATGCTCTGCAACTGGCTCGTCATGTCCTCCATACCGGGGGGCGCCATGATCTCCACGCCGACACGGGGCGCCTGAACTTCGACGTCCACCTCCCGTTCATCCAGCTCGCCTTCCCGCAGCAGCTTGCGGAAACGTTGCCGGGTATCGCTTTGCCCGTCCGACTCCGATCCCGGCAGCAGGACGTCGAGCAGGCGATCCTCGGCAGCATCCTCGGCGCGGTGGCTGACCTTGTCGATTTCATGCTCCCGGGTCATCTTGACCGCCATGTCGGCCAGGTCGCGGATGATGGAATCCACCTCGCGGCCGACATAACCCACCTCGGTAAACTTGGTCGCTTCCACCTTGATGAACGGCGCACGGGCCAACCGCGCCAGGCGCCGGGCGATCTCCGTCTTGCCCACGCCGGTGGGCCCGATCATGAGGATGTTCTTCGGCGTGATCTCGCTGCCCAGGGGCTCGCCCACCTGCACGCGGCGCCAGCGATTGCGAAGCGCGATGGCCACGGCACGCTTGGCCTCGTCCTGGCCGATGATGTGCTTGTCCAGTTCCTGGGCGATTTCCCTGGGCGTCATTGACATTGGAACCATCTCCGCAACATGACTTTTCCTGCGTATGAATGCATCGGCCGGTACCCCTGGCTGATCGCTTCGGAAGCCGGCGCGTCTACAGTTCCTCGATGGAGATCGAGGCGTTGGTGTAAATGCAGATTTCGCCCGCGATGGCCAGCGACTTTTCCACGATGCTGCGGGCGTCCAGTTCCGTGTTCTCGAGCAGGGCCCTGGCCGCCGCCTGGCAATAGGCGCCACCGGAACCGATCGCCAGGACATCGTGTTCGGGCTCGATCACGTCGCCGGTGCCGGAGATCAACAGCGACTTGGAGCCGTCGGCAACCACCAGCAGCGCTTCCAGGCGCCTCAGCATGCGGTCCGTCCGCCAATCCTTGGCCAGTTCGATGGCCGCCCGGGTCAGGTTGCCGTATTGATCGAGTTTCTTCTCGAAGAACTCGAACAGGGTGAAGGCATCGGCCGTACCGCCCGCGAACCCCGCCAGCACCTTGTCGTCATGCAGCCGCCTCAACTTGCGGGCGTTGCCCTTCATGATCTTGTCGCCCAGGCTGACCTGGCCGTCGCCGCCCATGGCGACCCGCCCGTCACGGCGGACACAGACAATCGTTGTTGCGTGCTGATCCTGCATTTCCTTCACCGGCGCGGATCGAATGCGGAAGTTCAATCCTTGCGACCGTCGCCGGCGCCCGCTTCGCGCCGGCGCTTGGCTCTGGGGTGCGCCTTATCGTATATCTGAGCCAAATGCTGAAAATCAAGGTGTGTGTAAACCTGTGTGGTGGAAATGCTTGCATGGCCGAGGAGTTCCTGGACCGCGCGCAGGTCGCCGCTGGACTCGAGCATGTGGCTTGCGAAGGAATGCCTGAGCATGTGCGGGTGAACGCCGACCGGCGCGCCCAGCCGCCGCGCCCATAGCTTCACCCGCTGCTGCACGGTCCGTCGGGCAAGCCGCGTACCCCTCTTACTGACGAAAATCGCCGGTTCGCCCGGCTCGGCCATCTCGCCACGGATCGCAAGCCAGGCCTGAAGCGCCTCCAGCGCCGGCCCGCCCACTGGCAGCACGCGGGGCTTGCCGCCCTTGCCCATCACGCGCACCGTGCGGTCGGCGATATCCAGATCCACCCGGTTCAGGCCCACAAGCTCTGCAAGCCGAAGACCGGAGGAGTAGAACAACTCGAGAATGGCGCGGTCCCTGACCAACAATGGATCGCGTTCCTCCGCTACGGCGCCGCCGCTCGCACGGCCGCCCCCCAGGTTGCCGCCCTGCCCGCCACCGTCCCGCACCACGCCGCCCTGCGGCGAGCCGGCGCCCCCGGGTCCCAGCAGACTGGCCATCTGATCGGTGTCCAGGGTCGACGGCAAACGCCGTGCGGGCCTGGGCGCCTGCACGTCGGCCGCGGGGTTCGATCCGATCCCCCGGGACCGCAACCGCCAGGCGAAGAACGAGCGCACGGCCGACAGCCGGCGCGCGACGCTGCGGGGGCTCAG
>VYEH01000363.1:6686-7295 GCA_009843005.1 Pseudomonadota bacterium
CCGCGCCGCTGGCTCTCCGCGGCAAACCGGCGCACCGCATGGGAATCCATCTCTTCGATCGGGATCGAATGGCGGCCAGCGTAGTCGGCCAGCGACCGCAGGTCCCGCCGATACGCGCTCAGGGTGTGTGGCGAGAGCTGCCGCTCGGTTTCCAGATGCCGCAGCCAGGCATCGATCCGGTGCTCAGGATCCACTGGCCCTCGGACCGCTCTTGGCATCGGCGGCGCCCTCCGCGATCAATGCCGCCGAGACGACCTCGCCCAGTCGCCTCAGGTAGTCCGCGCGCTTGCCCGGATGAAAGTAATCGGGATCGCGGCTGCCGATGACGAGAAAGCCGTGTTCCGCATGACGCCCCAGGGGTATCCGCGCCGCCGAATGAACGTCCGCTTCCCTGTCTCCGAACGCAAAGCGCTTCTGCGCGGGACTCAGCCGGACGCAAAGAGGCTCATCCGCCTTGCGGAAGCTCGCGAAGGACTTGAGCCCTGCGTCCCGGGATTCGATTATTTTGAGGAAGCGGTCGTGCGCCGCAACGACACAGGGCGCCGCGAACATGATCAGCACGGCATGCTCGACCCCGAAATCCTCCTGCAGGCGGGCCCTGAGCAGACG
>VYEH01000422.1:0-521 GCA_009843005.1 Pseudomonadota bacterium
GTTGCACCCCCTTGGCGCGTGCGCTGACCCGGGTCGAGGCGGCTTCCAGGTGAGCGAGTATGGGGCGGATTTCCTCAAGGTACGCCCGGCCGGCCTGCGTCAACACGATCCGTTGGCGAATCAGGTCGAACAGTCTTGCGCCGAGTTGGTCCTCCAGGCCGCGAACCTGCCGGCTGACGGCGCTCTGCGCCAGGTAGAGCTCCTCCGAGGCGCGAGTGAAGCTGCCGAGTCGCGCAGCCGCCTCGAAAGCGCGTAGTGAGGTCACTGTAGGCAACTTTTGCATGAACTCATGAGGATTTAATGCTTTTAATTGTTGATTTATAGCTCTAATATCAAGCTCACTGCAAGTTGTGTAGACACAACGGACCTGTTCATGGGCAAGGTCTACGAAGAAATCGACGACAGGCTGGCGGCGTTCATCGAAGCGCAGCACATTTTCTTTGTCGCGACGGCGCCGAAGCACGCGGACGGCCTGATCAACGTCTCGCCGAAGGGACACGACACGTTTCGCATCCTTGGGC
>VYEH01000422.1:531-7282 GCA_009843005.1 Pseudomonadota bacterium
TCCTTGGGCCGAAACGGGTTGCCTACCTCGACATCACCGGCAGCGGCGTGGAAACCATCGCGCACGTCAAGGAGAACGGACGCCTCACCGTGATGTTCTGCGCCTTCAGCGGGCGCGCCAGGATCCTGCGCCTGTACGGCAACGCCAGGGTCTGCGAGCGCGGCGATCCCGGCTACGGGGAATTGCTGGCGAAGTTCCCCGAGTATCCCGGTGCCCGCTCGGTCATCGTTTCGGACCTGTTCCGTATCGCCGATTCCTGTGGCTGGTCGATCCCGTTCTACGACTACCGGGAAGAACGCCAGCAGTTGCTGCGCTACGCCGCGTCCTTCGACGAGGAGCGGCTGCTGCAGAAACACCGGGACAACTGCGCGCACAGCCTCGACGGCCTTGTGGGGGTGAAGCCGGAGCTGTAGCGGGCGAACATGCACCGTACAATGACATCATGCTGCGGGTAGCCGCATTTCTATCGCCGCTGTTGGCGCTGTGCGCACTCCTGGGGTGCACGGCTGCCGTGGCGCAGTCCGACGGCAGCAGTCCGCGAGCGGCCAGGCCCAACATCGTGCTGATACTCGCCGATGACGCCGGCATCGAGGCGTTCGAACCCTATGGCGGCACGTCCTACCGGACACCCCATATCGCGGGGCTCGCCGCCCGGGGCCGCACATTCACCCGCGCCTTCAGCCAGCCGCTGTGCACGCCGTCCCGCGTGCAACTCATGACCGGCAGACACAACTACCGAAACTACGAAGCGTTCGGTTGGCTCGATCCCGACGAGACCACCTTCGCGCAGATGCTTCGCACCGCGGGCTACCGCACGGCGGTGGCGGGCAAATGGCAGCTCTCCATGCCCGAGCCGTTCAGCCCCATCGAATACGACACCGCGCGGGCTGCGCCGAATGTCACCCCCGCCATGATCCGGGACGACTACGGCTTCGATCTCTACTCGCTGTGGCAACTGAACCATGTGCTCGCCGCGGGGAAGGGGCCGCGCTACTGGAATCCGAAGATGGAGCGTAACGGCAGCCTGCTGCCGACGCGGCCCGGCGACTACGGTCCCGACATGAATGCCGCCTGGCTGATCGACTTCATGGGTGAGGCCAGCGCGGAAGGCGTTCCGTTCCTGGCCTACTTCCCGACCGCGCTGCCACACGCCCCCTGGGTTCCGACGCCCCTGACCGCGGACGGCCGGGCGACTGACGAGATGCATTCACCCGAGCATTTCGGCGCCAACGTCGAGTACCTGGACCGCGTGGTCGGCGAACTGGTTGCCGCCGTGGACGCCCTCGGCATCGCGGACCGCACCTACCTGATATTCACCAGCGACAACGGCACGGCGGTCGGTATCACCAGCGAAACGCTCGCGGGGCCGGTGACCGGCGCCAAGGGCCACCTGACGATTCCCGGTTCCCATGTCCCGCTGATCATCGCGGGCCCGGGGGTAGCGGCGGGCACCGTGGACCGCCGAATGGCCGGTCTTGCCGACATCACCGCAACCGTTCTCGCCGTAGCCGGGATTGAAGCGGAGATCGAAGCGCTGGACGGGCGACCGCTGCTGCCCGTCTCCGGCCACGGCGACGCGACCCCGGGTTTCCTATACTCCTGGTACGACCCGAAGGGACGAGATTTTCCTCCCGGTGCAGTGGCCATGTCGCCCACCCGCCGACTCTACGCCGATGGCCGCATGACGCTCGTCGAAGCGTCGCCGGAGTGCTGCGTCCTCAGGGAACTCGACAGCGCCCAAACCGGGGCGGCCGCTGACGGGGAGCCGCGGTTACGCGAACTGCTTCTCATGCACGACGGATGGGATACGCGCTGACCGCAAAGCGCGCAGCGCACGCCGCGGCCAGATTGCTGGCCGCCCTGGCGATCGTTTGCGCACCCCTGCCGGCGGTGGCACAGGACGAAGCGTCGAAACCCAACGTACTCGTCATCCTCACCGACGACCAGGGTTATGCCGACGTGGGCGTCTACGGTTCGCGGCATATCGAGACGCCGCACCTCGACCGGCTGGCCCGCGAAGGCGTCATGCTGACCCAGTTCTATGCCGGCGCGCCGCTGTGTTCGCCTTCCCGCGCGGCGTTGCTGACGGGCCGGACGCCTGAGTGGGCCGGCGTCAACAACAACACCGGCATCGTCGCGGGCCTGGACCGCAGCAACCGGCAACTTAAGCTGGAACAGGTCACCATGGCCGAGGTGCTCATGGAACACGGTTACCGCACCGCGCTCGTCGGCAAGTGGCATCTGAGCGGCACGCCGGAGACGACCCCGAACTTCCAGGGGTTCGAGTTCAGCTTCGGGCACTACAACGGCGTCATAGACAATTACTCCCATACCGCCGGCCGGCCGTACCGTCACGACCTGTACCTGAACGGCCGGGAGATCTTCCGCAACGGCGAGTACTTCCCCGACCTCATGGTGGAAGAGGCGATTCGCTTCATCGATACGCAGGACGAACGGCCGTTTTTCCTGTACTTCGCCATGAACGCGCCCCACTGGCCGTACCAGGGCGATTCGGACTGGGTGGAGGAATACCGCTCCCGCGGCCTCGAGTTCCCCCACGACGAGTACGCCGCCTTCACCAGTTCCCTGGACGAGCGCATCGGCGCCCTGCTGACCGCGCTGAGGCAGCGCGGCCTGCTCGACGACACCATCGTCGTCTTCCAGTCGGACCATGGCCACTCCACCGAACCCGTCGCGGGCAACGGCGGCGGCAGCGCCGGCATCTACCGCAGCGCCAAGTTCCCGCTGTTCGAAGGCGGCATCCGCGTGCCCGCGATCATCCGCTGGCCGAAGGCGGCACCGGGCGGCGCCGTGCGCGATCAGTTCGCCGTCAGCGTCGACTGGCTGCCGACGATCCTCGACCTCGCCGGCATTCCCGCGGACGGGCTGGAACTGGACGGCCGGAGCCTGCGGGCCGTGCTCGGCGACCCCGACGCGGCCACGCCCCACGAAAGCTACGTCTGGCGCTGGAACGACCTGGTGATCGTGGCGGCGGACACCTGGGCGGTGCGCCGCGGCGACTGGAAACTGCTCGTCAATCCTGTGGACACGTCGTTTGAATACAGCCGCGAGTCGACTACGCTGACCGACATCTTCCTGGTCAACCTGCGCGACGACCCCGCCGAAACGGCGAGCGTCCACGCCGATCACCCGGACATCGTGGCGGAACTGCTCGCGATCCGCGACGCCTACATCGCCGATCTGCAGTCAGCCGGGAAGTTCGAACCGCCCGCGCAGTAGCTTCGGCGCGGCGCCGGGAGGCCGGACGCCCGTTCTCAGGTATCCCCGTATGCGGTGCGCAGCGTCTGCAGGCGTTGCAGCATCTCGGCCTGAACGTCCCGGTACTCCGGATTGCCGTAGACGCTCTGCATCTCGTTGGGGTCGCGCTCGAGGTCGAACAGCTCCCACTCGCCGAGATCGTAGTAGTGGATCAGCTTGTAGCGGTCCGAGCGAACGCCGTAGTGACGCGGCACGGCGTGCACCGCAGGCGGCCCCTCGTAGTAGTGATAGTAGATCGCGTCGCGCCAGCCGTCCGGCTCTTCGCCGCGCAGAAACGGCGCGAAACTCTCGCCCTGCATGTCGCCGGGGACCGGCGCGCCCACGGCATCCAGCAACGTCGGCGCTAGGTCGATGTTCTGGATCAGCGCCCCGGTCTCGCTGCCCGGCGGCGTCACGCCGGGCCAGCGTACCGTCAGCGGCGTGTGCAGGGACTCCTCGTACATCCAGCGCTTGTCGTACCAGCCGTGCTCGCCGAGGTAGAAGCCCTGATCGGAGGTGTAGATGACGATGGTGTTCCCGGCCAGCCCCGACTCGTCCAGGTAATCCAGCAGCCGGCCGATGTTCTCGTCCATGGCGGTCACCGTTGCCAGGTAGTCCTGCATGTAGCGCTGGTAGATGTGGCGCACCCGGTCGTCCCCGTCGAGGCTTCCCTCGACCAGGGGCCGGTTGAGCGGCTCGAACGCATCCCGATAGGCCTGCCGCTGTCCCGGTGTCAGCCGCGAAATCATGTTCCGCCAGCCGGCTTCCTGGCGGGTGTCGGCCGGGCGAACCGCAAGCTCGGCCTCCGCGGGCAGAATCTTCAGATCGCGGTGGTTGAAATGATGCGCCAGGGTCATTGCCTGTTGCGCCGCCCCCGAGGCGCGGCCCTCGTAGGTGTCGAACAGCGTATCGGGTTCCGGGAATACCGTATCGGCGTACAGGTTCAGGTGCCGCAGCGGCGGGAACCACTCGCGATGCGGCGACTTGTGCTGAGACATCAGGAAGAACGGCCGGTCCCGGTCGCGTTGCCACTGGAGCCAGTCGATGGTCTTCTGCCCGATGACGTCGGTGGCGTATCCGCCGGAGACGGTTTCTCCGCGGGCGCTGAGGAACGTCGGCTGAAAGTACTCGCCCTGGTTGCGCAGGATATCCCAATGGTCGAACCCGGTCGGTTCGGATCCGAGATGCCACTTTCCGATGATCGCGGTCTCGTAACCCTGAGCCTGCAGGTACTTGGGCAGAGTGGGCTGGGAACCGTCGAACAGGCCGCCGTTGGTGAACTTGCCGTTCAGGTGGCTGAACTTGCCGGTCAGCAGGGCCGCGCGGCTGGGCCCGCAGATCGAATTGGTCACCGTGGCATGGCGAAACAGCATGCCCTGGTCCGCGATCCGGTCGATGCCCGGGGTTTCGATGAGGGCGTCGCCATAGGCGCTGACCGCCCGCAGCGCGTGGTCGTCGCTGAATATGACGATGATGTTCGGGCGGTCGCCGGTCTGAGCCAGGGCGCATCCGCCGAACAGGCCGAGCGACATCAAGGCAAGTGCAAGGCTTCTGGGCATGTTCATGGCCTCTTGAGTCCGAAGAAGTTGGCGACCTCCTGGCCGTCGCCGGTCACTGCGAGCATGTCCGGGCCCGCCTGCGGCGCGGCCAGCAGCAATTCTTCGCCGGCGGCGAGGTCGCAGACCGCCTCGTCCTCGCCGACGAATTCCAGCCGTTCGCCGTTGGCGGGCGCGGCCGCCGCGAGGCGTGCAAGGCCCTCCGCCTTCACGCGGCAGGGCGCGCCGGCCAGGCTACCGATGTGCAGTCGCACCAGTTCGCCCGCGCTGCGCTCGGCGCTGACCAGGAAGGCGCCCTCGCCCCGCAGGCTCGCGAAGGCAACATCCTCCCAGTGGCCGGGCACGGCGGGGAAGACTCGCAGCTTGCCGCCCCAGCTCTGCAGCAGCATGTCGTTGAGGCTGACGGCTCCGGCCAGCGAGACCTCCTGGGTCATGCCGCTGACGGAGTGGGCATAGTAGTGCGTGTTGCCCCGGGAGATGTCGGCGCCGCCGTAGGTGTCGACGAAGGCGTCGAGATAGGCCCAGGCCTGCCCGGCATCGCCCATGGCAGCGTACATGGACGCTGCGCTGGTAAACGAGTACCCCGCCACTGCCACCTCGCTGTGGGAGGCGCGGATGTCCTCGACGTAGCTCAGCCAGAAATCCACCGATCGGCGGATCCTCTCAAGTCCCCCGGGCTGCTCGACATGGACGTCGTAGAAGGGGTAGATCATCATCAGGTGGGAGAAGTGCCGGTGCGGGGCCTCGAGCTTCACCCCGGCGCCGATGGTGTAGCCTTCCACCGCATTGTAGGGATAGTCGACCAGCCGCGCGGCCATGTCCCGCCATTCGCGAATCCGCCCGTCGCTGACGCCATCGGCATCCTGCGCGTGCTCCAGAAGCACCCCCAGGGCCCACTTCAGTACGGTCAGATCGTAGTTTGCATTCGGGGCGTACTCGTATTCCGGCGAATACATCGCCGGAAGGTGCAGTCGAGCGTCTTCACCTTCCCTTATCACCTGCTGGTAGAGCTCCACCCCCCCGGCCAGCAGCGGATAGACGATTTCCCTCAGCAGTGTCTCATCCATCGTGTAGCGGTGGATCAGCCAGAGGTTGTGGCAGAGCCAGAGGAAGTTGCCGAAGGTGGCCCGGTGGAAGACCGCCGGATAGGGCTGGTCGCGCCTGAACGCCTCGGGCATGTCCTCGTACAGCACCACGGAACTCTCGCCCGGGCCCGGCGGGATGAAGTCGGGGGTGGTTCGCCCCGTCAGCGCGTAGCCGCCTTCGTAGGGACCGGCCATGGCAGCAAAGCGTTGCCGGTTGCCGTCCACCGAACGAATCAGCGGCTCGGCCAGTTCCGGCGCGTTGCCCGTGTTCAGCAGCCAGTAGGCAAGCTGTATGTTGAGGTTGGTCCAGAGGGCCGGCCAGGGTGAGCGCGGGTCGAACCACGTCGCCTGCAGGTCGATGAGGTTGCCGCCGGGGCGTGTGGCGCCGCGGACCTTGTAGTACTGGATGTAGTAGAACGACTCCAGTTTCTTCTCGGGAATGGACACGAACCGCCGGCTCATGAACTCGTTCCAGACCTCGATGTGCCGGTCGAGCCGCGACTCAACCCGCAAGGCGCGAGCCGCCTCAAGGGTCGTCAGCGCCGTATCGCGGGTGTCGATCCCCCGGTTGCGGTTATAGGCGATGGTGGCGTTGAGGACGGTCCACTCCGCCTCGCCGGCTTCGTCCCAGGCCACGGTGATGTCGCCCGCGGGCTGCCCGGCCTCGGTATAGGCCAGGCTGAAGAACCAGGCGCCCCGCTCACGGCCGGCGGCCGGCGGGGCGGTCTCGAACGGGCCCACGAAATACGGCCCTACGTTGCGCCCGAGGTTGGTGGGCTGCGGGTCGGCATCGCCTTCGAAACGCCACTCGGCAGTGGCCGAACCGGTGTTGCGGGTCAGCACCGTGAGCAC
>VYEH01000349.1 GCA_009843005.1 Pseudomonadota bacterium
ACGGGCCGAACGGCATGGTCGCCCGCCGGGGCGCATCCAGCGTCCAGGACCAGCGCGCGAATTTGCCCATCATCTCGTAGCCGACGACGATGGCGGTGAGAAAGGCGGCGCCCGTCGCGCGATGGCGCTCGCCCAACGACCAGGCCAGGGGCAGGGTCACCAGTCCCGGATGCACGCCGGACTCGAAGATCACGTCGTCCCGCCCGAATGCGCGCATCATCTGGCAGTTTACAAATACGGCATCGGCTACGGTAGTCCGCCAGGGCAGGCCGATGAGGCTTGCGTTGCCGCCACCGTCGCGGAGATCGCGCGCCACCGCAACGGCGCGCTCGACGTCGGGGTCCCCGGCCTTCAGGCCGTGGAAGGCCAGCCCGAGATGATAGGCCAGGCGCTGTTTCGCCCGTTCGACCACCTCGGCGTCGATGTTGGACAAGTCCTCGCCGCAGATATACTGCGCGATCCTCTCGCTGAATGTCGCCGATGTTTCACGCATGGCGCGAACCGGTGCAGAATCTGCATGAAGAAAACCGTTCCCACCGCCTAAAATACCATCGATTCACGACGTTACAGAACCGGCGCCGCATTCCCGCCGGGCAGCGCCGGCAGCACTCGGGAGTACAGCTTGTCCGTTTTCGCCATCCACCGGTTCGCCACGTCCACCGATGCGCAGGCCCTGCGCGCCGAGGTGCGGGCCTTCCTGGACGAGAATCTCCCTGAAGCGAACCCTGCACGGCGCACCAACTGCTGGGCCGTGCTCGATCCGGACTTCAGCCGCAGACTGGGCGAGGCCGGCTTCATCGGCATGCTGTGGCCGAAACGATATGGCGGCCACGAGCGGGATCCGCTGGAACGCTACGTGGTGCTGGAGGAACTGCTCGCGGCGGGCGCACCGGTGGGTTCGCACTGGATCGCCGACCGGCAGACCGGTCCAGTGTTGCTGCGCTACGGCACCGAGGCGCAGAGGCGGAAGTATCTGCCCGGCATGGCGCGCGGCGAATTGTATGCGTGCATCGGCCTGAGCGAACCGGGCGCCGGTTCGGACCTGGCCAACATTCGTTCCACGGCGACCCGGGTCGAAGGCGGCTGGCGGCTCAAGGGCCAGAAGGTATGGACGACCAATGCGCACGATGCCGCGGTCATGTTGACGCTGTTGAGGACCGAACACGGTTCCGAGCGCCGCCACGGCCTCAGCCAGTTCCTGGTGGATCTGGATCTGCCCGGTGTGGAGGTCCGGCCGATCGTCGACCTGGTCGGCCACCACGAATTCAACGAGGTCTTCATTGACGATGCGGAGATTCCCGAAGGGGCGCTGGTAGGGGTGGAGGGCGAGGGGTGGACGCAGGCCACCGCGGAACTGGCGCTGGAGCGATCCGGCCCGGAGCGCTACCTGTCCAGCCACGTGCTGCTGGCGAGCCTGATCGATGCGGCGGGACCCGAGCCGGACGCCGTCCTCGCCGGCGTGATCGGCCGGCTTGCGGCAGAGCTGTGGACCCTTCGGCAGATGTCCATGTCAGTGGCCGCGAAGCTGGCGTCGGGAGAGGACCCCATGGTGGAAGCCGCCGTCGTCAAGGATCTGGGCAACAGTTACGAGCAGGCATTGCCGATCGCGATACAGGCCGCCCTGGGCAGCGAGGCGCAGCTGGCGGATGGCAGTGCGCTTGCCGGCATGCTCGCCATGCTCCTGCAGTCTTCTCCCTCGTTCTCGCTGCGCGGCGGCACCCGGGAAATCATGCGCGGAATCATCGCCCGGGGGTTGAGGCTGCGATGAGCGAGCAACAGGCACTGCTGGTGGAGTCTGCCGAGAGCATCTTCGAGTCGGTCGGCGAGGCAACCTTCGCGGAGGCCTGGACAGCCGTGGAGGACGCCGGATTCGGCATCCTGCTGGTGGACGAGGCGTCCGGTGGGTTCGGTGGCGACTGGGCCGACTTCTACGCGGTGATGCGTGAAGCCGGCAAACGAGCCCTGCCGTTGCCCCTGGGCGAAATGGTGTTGGGGACCTGGTGCGCCCACCGGGCGGGACTGGAGGCGCCGCCGGGCATGGCGTCGATCGCTGTCGAGGTCAACGGTGAAGTGCGTGACGGGCACTTCAGCGGCGTGCTGCAGCGGGTCCCGTGGGGCCGGCGCGTGAACGCGGTGGTGGCCGTTGCATCGGGTCGGGCATGGGTCCTGCCGACCCACGGGGCGCGCATTGAGGCACGGACCAATCCGGCCGGCGAACCGCGCGATGACCTGCACTTCGGCAAGGCTGCGGCGACACCCGCGGCGGTGGACGTGGACCTGTGGTTGTGCGCGGCGCTGATGCGTGTCGGTCAGATGTCCGGAGCGGCCGATTCGGCCCTTGCCATGTCGGTGGAGCACGCCAATTCCCGCAAGCAGTTCGGACGGGTGCTGGCGAAGTTTCAGGCGGTGCAGCAAAATCTGGCGGTGCTTGCGGCCGAGGCTGCCGCGGTCAACAGCGCCGGTCAGGCGGCGGCGCTGGCGCGGGATCGGGACCCTGCCGGCGACGGTGCGGAACTGGAGATCGCGGCCGCGAAACTGCGTGCGAACATGGCGGTCGGCACCGTGACGTCCACTGCCCACCAGGTCCACGGGGCCATCGGATTCACGGAGGAATATCCGCTGCATCGGTTGACGCGGCGCTTGATGGGCTGGCGCTCCGAGTACGGGAATGACAGGTACTGGGCGGAGCGACTTGGCGTTCGGGTGGCCCGCCTGGGCGGCGCCGGGCTGTGGCGCGAGATCACGAGGCGTTCCGACCTGGCGTAGCGCCCACGGATTTCGGGCCTTCGCCGGCGTCAATGCCCGTGTGCCGTCAATCGCCGATTCTTCGTACTTCCCGGCGGGTGTGAGTACCCGTTTCGCGGTCGAAAGCCACCTCGCCCCGCAGGAAAGTCCTGACCACCCGGAACCGCAGCCGATCTCCGCAGAAGGGCGTCACCCTGCCCATGGAATGGAACTCCATCGGTTCGACCTTCCAGACCCCCCGCGTAAAGCCGCCGGTCACGGCGAGATTCTGTTCCTCTACGCCTTCGTCCTGTTCGAAGATGACCAGGTCGGCCTCGTAGCCCGGCTCGATGAGCCCTTTCCTGAGTCCCAGGTAGCGGGCCGGCGCCTCCGAGAAGTGCCGGCAGGCGGATTCGATGCCGTGCAGCGTCAGCAGGTGGGGATAGACGAAGTCGATCGCCGCGTACCCGGCCTTCGGTGTCAGTTCGCCGGGGATCGGGTTCGAACTGAACTTGTCCTGCATGCGGTGGGGCGCATGCCATGAGGTGACGATGTCGATCTTGCCTTCGGCAAGGTAGCGCTGCAGCCGCTCGACTTCCTCGGCCGGGCGCAAGGGCGGCACATGCCGGGAAGCCACGCCGATTCGTTCCGCAGCAGCGGCGCTGTCGATGGACACCGAGTGATGCGGCACCTGGACGGATACGTGCGGCAGGCGCTCCGCTTCCGCCAGGATCCGGTCGACGCTTTGCGGCTGAGTCACCTGGACTCTGACCCGAAACTCCGGCGGCAGCCGGCGCAGCAGGGCGCCCAGCGCGTACTGCTCGCCGAGCTCGTGCAGCGGCGTATCCTGGAAGGCGGCCTCATCGACCATGATCGCGCCGTGCAGGCCCGCCTTCGCATAGCGCTGGAATTCGGCGGTGCTGTCGTCGAGATCCCGCGCGTAGCGCCACTGGCGTAGATTCCACGAATACAGTCCGACGCTGTAGGCCCCGGCATCGCGGTAATCGTCGATGTCCGCGGGATCCAGCGGCGGCGCGGCGGCCACGCCGAAATCCGTGTAGGCACGTTCGGCAACGAATCGAACCCGTTCGCGAATCCGAGCCACCGTGTTGAGCCTGGGCACGATGTTCGCCTGGTCGCAGACGACCGTGACCCCGCCGGCCAGAGCGCCCCGGGTGGCGCACTCCACGGTCTCCTTGGGTGCGGCAATCCAATCCCGCAGGCCGCAGAGCAGGTCGACCCCGGCGGGCAGGACCAACTGGCGAGGTCCGAGTTCGATCATTCTTTCGGCCCCGGCGGCCCCGTTTCCCGTGACCGAACGTATGATGCCGCCTTCTATGCAGATGGCGGCGGAACGGACCTCGCCCCCGATGTACGCGGGTCCCTTGATGATCAGGTTCATGCGCTGTTCAAGCCGCTCGGCCGCTCACGACCTGTACGGCTCCCGCCCCACGCCCTGAATGGGAATTCCCTGCGCCGCCATCACCTCGTGCTGCAGCGCGTACATGGCCGCCGCGGCTTCGTCGATGGCCCGGGTGAACGCAACGGACCCGGCCAGAATCGGCGCCAGTTCGTCCTTGTCCTGAATCCTTGCGGGCGGGTATTCGTGCTCCACCACGAGATAGGTCTCAGCGGGATCGATGTCGAGCAACTCCCGGGCCGCCAACTGGTGATCCAGCCAGTCCACGGTGCGGTTCTGAAGGTACGCCAGCGGGTCGTGGCGCGCGGTACCGGGCAGTTCGTGCTCGCACAGCGCCACCTGCTTCTTCCAGGCGTTGATCTGGTCGGCGGGATTTTCCGACGGACTGCTGCCGTCCCAGTCGCCGCGCTCCATGGTCTGGCCGCCGTAGCCCCACGCGGAAACGCCCCTGGAGTCGACCACCTGGCCCTTCACGTGGAAAGCATCGATCAGGAAATCGTAGCCATCGTCCTTCAGGTACTGGAACATGGACCGGGTGTCCTGTCCCATCAGGATGGAATGGGAGGGATCGTAGTGGATGCGGAACTGATCCCCCACCCCATGCCTTTCGCAGATGCGGTGCAGGGCGATCCACGGTCCGGGCGCGTAGGCGATGTTGTTGTGCCAGCGGTCCAGCGCCGTCCACCCGGGCATCGGGCACTGCTCGACGCGGTACGTCAATCCCCGCGCCCTGGCCTCCTTGAGCAGGGGTATGAAGACCTGCTCGAACATCTCCAGGTTGGGATCCATCTCAAGTTCGTAGTTGCGGCCCACGAAACCGCACACCGCATCGGTCTCCAGCAGGACCGCGGCATCGAACACCCGCAGCATGAATTCGTGCTTCACCCGGCGGGCCGCCTCATCGTCCACGAGCATGTTGTCGAAGTAGGCGAGATCGGAGAGGCCGACGCCGAATTCCTTCATGGCGGCGTGCACGCGTGCGGCACGCCGCGCGTCGAACGGCTCGCGAAGATCGAGCGTATTGGCAACCGGATCGAGCATCGCCTCCGCCGGCACGTCGCTGATGCTGGGGTGCAGGGCGGCGGACAACTCGATGTAGGGAGAGCCTATATCCCGCGAGAATTCCAGCCACTCCTCGATGGCCAGGTCCGGGTCGGGATCCCGCTTCTCTCGCGGCGTCAGCTCCTGCAACGCGGCCGTCAGCACGCTGATCTTCATCGGTTTTGGCCGAAAGGGCGCCGACTGTCCTGTTTCATCGTTCATGGGGATTTTTCCGTGTCTGACCCGAATCGTCGAAAGAATTTACGCTCTATTTCTCCAATCCCGATTCAACTTGTCAAGTTACGGCCGGCTTTGCGTCGAGGCCGGTTTTCGGCGGCGATGGCCGGACCATCCTGCTCTGACGGTATAATCGCGGGCGCCCGGATTCCCGAATTCAGCGTCTGGATCGGATTGGCGCGGCAGACAACGTCATGCGTTCAGGAAAATCAAGGTCCCTCGGCCGATTCATCCTCTATCGCACCTCGATAGCGGTCGTCACGATTTTCGCCGCCTCCGTCATTTCCTTCATCATTATCCAGCTACCGCCTGGCGACTTCGTCTCGTCCTACGTGGCCCAGCTTGCCCAGACGGGCGCCATCGGCTCAACCGAGAGCATCGAGCAACTGCGCAGCGACTACGGGCTGGACCAGCCCATGGTGGTGCGCTATATCCGGTGGGCGGCCGGTGCGGTTCGCGGCGACTTCGGCATGTCGCTGCAGTGGAATCGCGACGTGGGCGGGCTCATCGGCGAGTACATGGGGCTCACGCTGATGCTCGCCGTCCTCGGGCTGCTGCTCGCCTGGGGCCTGGCGCTGCCCATCGGGCTGTACAACGCGATGTACCGTGGCTCGGTGGGGGACTACGCGTTTTCCGCGCTCGGCATGGTGGGCATCGCCGTGCCGAATTTCCTGCTGGCACTGTTCGCGCTGTACATCGGTTTCCGCTACTTCAATGCGGACCTTGGCGCCATTCATTCCCCCCGGTACGTCGATGCACCGTGGTCCGTGGGCAGGTTTTTCGATGCCCTGTGGCACATGCTGGTGCCGGCGCTGATCCTCGCGCTGGCTATCATGTCGCGCCTGGTGCGCGTGTTGCGGGCCAACCTGCTCGACGAGATGTCGAAGCCCTACGTGGTCACGGCCAAGGCCAAGGGGATGCGCGAACTGACCCTGATCCTGAAATACCCGCTGAGGCTTGCGCTGAATCCGTTCGTGAGCACCATCGGCCTGACGTTGCCGACGCTTATTTCCGGCAGCATCATCGTCTCGATGGTCCTGAACATACCGACGCTGGGGCCGTTGCTGCTGCAGGCGCTGCAGGGGCAGGACATGTTCCTTGCCAGCGCCATTCTGCTGATCCTGTCGACGCTGGCGGTGGTCGGGACGCTGATATCCGATCTGCTGCTCAGTTGGATCGACCCGCGAATCCGGCTGCGGGGCTAGGGGGCAGGGTGGCGTCCCGGGCCGGGCAGGGCCATTTGGCGACGGAGGTATTGGCCGTACCGCAGCCGGTGCTCTCGCCGGGAGCGCTGTTCCGCAAGCGATTCCTGCGCCACCGACTGGCGGTGGTCTCGGCAGTCGTCGTCGCCCTGTTCTATCTCGTGGTGGCCTTCGCCGATTTCCTGGCGTATTCGGACCCCGCGGCCTCCAGTTCCCAGCGGGCGCTGGTGCCGCCGCAACCCATCCACTTCTTCGACGAAGGCCGTTTCGCCCCCCACGTTCATGGGCTGACGCGTTCCCGCAACCCGCAAACGTACGGTCTTGAGTACGTCGCCGACGAGGCGCAGACGATTCCCGTGGTGTTCCTTGCTCGGGGGTACGAGTACCGGTTGCTGGGCCTGATACCCACCGACAGGCACCTCATCGGCACCGAGGGCGCACCGACGGAAACCAGCCTGTTCCTGCTGGGCGCCGACGAGCAGGGGCGGGACCTGTTTTCGCGAATTGCCCTGGCGATCCGGACTTCATTGCTCATCGGCCTGGCCGCGGTGGCCGTGAGCATCTCGGTGGGCATTGTCTGCGGCTCTTTATCGGTCTTTTACGGCGGTTTGG
>VYEH01000275.1 GCA_009843005.1 Pseudomonadota bacterium
GATTCCGCCCACACACGCGCGGTAACAGAGCCACCTATTCGGCGCTATCCGTCACCAGGTACGCCACCAACGCCTCCAATTCGGCGTCCGAAATCTCCGTCTTCCGGAAATTCGGCATCGTGTTGCGCCCATCGCGCGTCAACGTAATGACCAGCTCCGCCGTCAGATCGCTCCGATCCTCAAGCTGCGCTGGAATCTCGGTACCCTGGTAGAGCGCCGCCAGCGTTTCCGTCCCGCCCCCCGAGGCGCCGTTCGGCAGTCCGTGGCAGATGCCGCACCAGACATCAAACACCTGCTTGCCCATATCCGCCGGCGCATCCTGCGCCATCGCCATCGGCGCCGCCAATGCGAGCAGAAGCCCGGGAAGCACTGACTGAAATCCCGGCCGGAGCATCGCAACCACCCTAAGCACCTCGCATCTCCTCCCGCATGTGCCTCGGCCAGATCCCGTAACGGCCCGCCGACAAGATCCCGTTGGGATCCACCGCATCCTTCAGCGCCTCGTGCAGCGTCAGCAGCGAGCCGTCGTTCCAGTTGTTGATGAGGCTCATGATCTCCGTGTGGACCGGCGCCGGCGCACGGTATTCCGTCCAGCCGTTGTCCACGCAGATCTGCGTCATGGCGATGTATTGCTCGCGGGTGCGCCGGTTGACTTCAGGATCCGTGCTGACCGCCCAGTTGGCCAGCCCCACGCCGACCCGCTTGGTCCAGTACATCGGCAGGTTCCCGTAGAAACTGCCCATGAACGGCACGCCCAGTTCCACGTGCGCCTGCTGCATGACCTCCTGGTACTTGAGCAGCTCCTCACCCTTCTTCGGGACCATGGGCGCGAACCAGAAATGCCCCTGGCTCGTCGAGGGCCGCCCCGTCGCGCGCACGCCCATGCCGAAGCGCGACAGGCTGGGAATGCCCAGGTTGACCCGTTCGGGATTGCCGGGCCGCTCATTGAGCGTCGCGATCACGTCCTCGCCGAGCGGAAATTCCAGCACATGCTCGTCGCCGAACCAGCAACCGGGGATCTCCCGGGTGAACAGATCCCTGGTGTATTCCGCGGCGGCTGCAGAAATCCGATTGGGCAGGTGCCACTTCAGTTCCAGCGCCCACGCGCCGATACGGTTCTCCGTGCAAAATTGCTGCAGTGGCGCGATGTCGGGCCGCCTGTTGTCGACCACCTGCAGGAGCTGGCGGTGCTCAGGCGAGGGCGGCGGCGTGTTGAAGAACATGAAGCCGCCGCCGAACATGGGTGCGCCCATGACCGTCATGCCGTTGACGATGCCGGCGTTCTGCAGGTAGGAATCCAGGTCGACCATCCGGGTCAGGTCCTCGTAATTCGGGACAAAGACAGTCAGGCTCCGATAACCCTCGTGGGCGGGCCGGATCCAGAAGCCCATCTTGGTGATGACGCCGAAATTCGACTGCGAGAAGATGCCGTCCACGTAAGGCCCGATGCCCCATTTCTGGTCCTGCCAGGTCTGCGATCCCTCGCAGGCGCCGGGACCCGTGCGCACGATCTCGCCGTTGCCCAGCACCACCTCCATGCCGCAGACTGTGTCCCAGCGGTCGCGGCCGTTTTCGCTGTAGGTATGGGCGAAGCCGCGCTCGAGCGCGTGACCGATCGGGCTGCCCCAGGCCGGATCCGGGATGTCCATGCTCAGGGGCAGGTTGTTCTCCTCGAAGTAATTGATGACGTCGTAGAAGCTGACGCCCGGTTCCACCAGCATCGTGTGGTTTCGCGTATCGACGTTGAGGATGCGATTCATCCGCTTCAGGTCCAGTACGACGCTCCCGGACAGGATCGGCGAGGAACCTCCGTAGCCCAGGTTCTTGCCGGTGGAAATGGGATAGAGCGGCACGAGGTACTGATTGGCCACCCTGACGATGGCCTGTACCTGCTCCGCCGAATCCGGCGCGATGGCGGCGGAGACCTCCGGTTCCAGGTCGGAGTTTTGGTAGATGGAGTAGACATCCTTGTAGAGCGAGGTGTCTTCCTCGCTGGTGAATACCCACTCCTCCCCGACGATATTGGCGAACTCCTGCAGTGCGCTCGCAAAGTCCTGTTCGGTGATTCCGGGAGGGATGGCCATGGCTGTTCCTCGTTCGAGTCCTGTGGGTGGCGGCTGCCTTGTTTTCCCGGATTCTACATCAGCCGGAACATGGCTCATTTGCGGGATGAATAGCCTACTATTTGCCTTCAATCGTGTATGATTTGCGGACAACAAAGAGAGATGACCACATGCTTACTCGCCGTGACCTGATGAAATCCGCGGGCCTTTCGGTGGCGCTGGGCGCCGTGCCGGTCACGTTGGCCGCGCGCTCGAATGACCTGCAGGGATGGGTCGTCCTGGCGGATCCGAAACTCGAGGAATCCCTGTCCTTCGCCGCGGACCTCAGCGCCCGGGGCGCCACGGTCGTGGAATTCGGCGGGCGAACGGACGAGTTGTGGTACGGGACTCTCAGAGACGTCTGCACCGACGGCATTCGGCCTGTGGTTGCGGGCGTCGTCGACCGGCAGCGCGCTTTCGAGTTGGGGATGTTCTGCGAGAACGCCCTTTACTTCGCCACCCAGCAGGATTTCGTGCCGGTATCCTCGAATTCGCTGGAGTCGTTCGTCCTGGCGCCGATGAATTCCCGCCGCGTCGTTCGCCTGTAGCAGCGCTCCCCTCGACGCCCGGCCTGGCCACAAACCCCGCTCCGTTCCCGCCGGATGCACCACCGGCCGGCATGCCGGTCACTCGTTCAGATAGCGTCCCGCGGACTCCAGGTCGCATGGCACGTCGTCCGGCGTGAGCTCGGGCCGAAAGTCCCAGCGTGTGGCGCCGGTCACCGGCGCAGCGAGGTATTCGGGATCCTCCATCACGTAGCTGTAGGTCAGGTGCGAGCCGTCGTCGGCAAGCGAGAAGCGCTCGACCAGGTGCTTCTGCGGTCCTGACGGCACCCTGAAATTGTTGCCGGCATTGTTGTCGCTGAAATGGCCGCTTTCCACGACCAGCGCGCCGTCTTCCCAGCGCCCGGTGGAGAAGCCATGCTGGGCGGGAACCTCATCCCCGGCAGGACTGCGGCCATCCGTGTAGATGACTCGCTCCGCGTCCATCCAGTCGCTGTGAATCAGGACGCGGTCGTCGAGAATCTCCACGACGTTGATGGACCGGTAGAGCATCAGCAGGGGTGGAGGAAAGGGGATACACCGGGCTTGGGATATCAGCCTCGGATCGTACGCTTCACGCGCCTGTTGCCCCGCCTCCGTCAGGGGCCAGGATTCATAGGCCCTGATGTAGGCGGTGAATCCCTCATTGTCGGCCAACCAGGTGCCCGCGATACTGTCGGTGACGCCGGTGTTGGTCTGGTAGGTACCCACGGCCTGCCACGCCAGCGGCACCATCGTGCCGTCTTCCTTGAAGACCAGTTGGCCCAGCGCCTCGTCCGGCCTGGTCCAGCTGGGATTGACCACGGCGGTCACGTGCTCGCCCGGAACCAGCGAATCGGGCGTGACACCGTGGGGCCGCAGCGAGGAGCCTTGTCCTTCAATGGCCAGGTCCAGCGGGTTGCCCGACGCGTCGGTCGTGCGGATATAGAGCCAGCTGTGCGGGTTGCGGTAGTCGAACTCCAGTACGACGCCCTCGTATCGCAGCTCGGTGTCGCTGTCGAAAAACGGCGTCCCATGATGGCCGGATACACACGTCGCAGCGCAGAGCAACAGCAGCGTCGCCAGTATGTTCCGCATCGTACGATCTCCCCCTTATTGAGTTTGCTATGGTCGGGTTTGCTCCCGGTAGCCGATCTCAGTCCGCGTTCACCGTAACACTCATTGGAAGCGTTTCTCCTGAGTCGGCGTGTGTTCCTCGTAGGTGTCCACCAACTGCCAGCGCTGCCGCACCGCGACGGACTCGTCGTCCTCGCTGCAGGTCTCGAACGTGAGCCTGCGGATCTGCGGGATGTTGTCGTTGTTTTGCGCCTCGCGCCCGACCGGCGCCAGCCGGCCGCCGCCGGGTACGGTGTTGGCCCCCAGCGTGAGGCACAGCTCCGGCGCCATCAGCGGCACGATACGACCGTCGGCGGTCATGTCGAAATCCTGAGCCTCGCCGTCATTGCATTCTTCAATGGGCACGAAGGAACCGGGTCCGGGATCGTGAAGTGTCATGCACATGTCGAAGTGGATGATGCGGATCTCGCCCCGCTCCTCGATCAGTTCGGCATCGAATCCCTGGTCCTCGGTGGGCCCGCGGCCCATGTAGAGGAAACAGTTGTGACCCTGCAGGCCGCCCAGCGGCAGCGCGCCGGTCAGGTGGGCGAACAGGTCGACGCACCAGCCGCGGGAGTCGTCCAGGGGATCGATGAGCTGTATCGAGGTCGGGGTTACCGCCATGCCTGCAAGGGGAAGCGCGGTAGCAATCCCTCCCCAGATCACGTTGAACATTCTTCCTTTCATGGTGGTTCCACCGTACTTTGGGGACATGCTGCTCACAGCGTGTCGATGTAAGCGAGCAGATCGGCGATGGTCTGGTCGGTAAGGGTCATGGACATCGCGGCCATTTGCGCGCCGTAAATGTCGCCGCGACTGCGCCCGCGGATGCCGTCCTTGAAGTAGCGCAACTGGCGCGCCTGGTACCAGTCCTGGATGTCCGTCAGCTTCGGCGCCGCCAGCGCCTCGTTGCCTTCGCCGTTCGGGCCGTGGCAAACCCCGCAGGTGATGTAGGCCCGGGCGCCGCGCTCCGCGTCTCCCGGTTCGGGGCTTGTGAACTCTGCGTAGTCGGAGTGCCATACGTAGGGACGCCCGGTGGTCACGGGTTCGCCGTTCAGCGTTTCAAGCCCGGCGCCCGGTTCCATGGCAGCGATGTATTCGGCCAGCGCGCGGATGGTGGCGTCGTTGCGGGTCATGCCGGAGACGATGGACATCTGCAGGCCGGTGAGGTCCCCCGGATGCATCCCGCGGGTCCGGTCCCTGAAATTGTGGAGCTGGCGCTCCACGTACCAGGCTTCCATACCGGCCAGCGCCGGCGCATCCAGGCGTTCGCTGCCCTGGCCCTCGGGTCCGTGGCAGAACGCGCAAACCTCGTAGAGCGCCTCCGGATCGACCGCGTCGCCGGACCCCGGTGCGTACATCTGCGCCGCAGCCGGAGCAACGCACACCAGCATGCCGACGAGCAGAATATTGCCAAGTTGGTCTTTGACAGCGCGAACCTCCTGTCCTGTAAGTTAAGAGTGTGTTTTTCGAATTGCAAGGATACGGCGATGAGGCGCCGGAAGCGCTGGTTTATAATCGCCACCCCCGTGGTGATGTAGCTCAGGTGGTTAGAGCGGCGGATTCATAACCCGCAGGTCGGTGGTTCAAGTCCACCCATCACCACCAGTATTCCGAGGGTGCTTGCTGATCACCGTCATATTCAGGCTCGCTCCAAGGGTCGGTGGGTATGCTATGACCCGGAAAACGAGAAGAACAGACTTGGGAGGATTCATTATGAAGTGGTTTTCTTCGGGCAGGCGTCGCGCCATGGGTTTCGCCGCAACCCTGGCGGCGGCCGCATTGCTGGCGGCCGGATGCGAGCCGGGCGCGCCAGGCGAGCCGGCCGGACCGGCCGGACCGGCCGTCGAGTACATTGATATTTCCGGGACGGAGGCCGGGAGCGGCACCAACACGCCCTTCACCGCGGCCATCAAGGTCAATTCGGGGAGCATCGTCTTCCTGTCGGGCACCGTCGGTGCGCCTCCCCACAGCCATCCCCACATTCCATCCGAGTTCGATCACCTGGACTTCAGCCCGGAGGCCCAGACCGAGCGGGTGATGGAAAGCCTTCAGGAGATGATCCGGGCGGCCGGCGGGGAACTCACCGACATCATCCAGGTGACGAAGTTCATGCGCGATGTGGAGGCCAACCAGGACATCGTCCGCGACGTGATGGCCCGTTACTGGGGGCCTGGTCACCGGCCGGCCAGCACCACGATCGAGATCGTCCGGCTGGCCACAGATCCGCGCTTCATCCTGGAGGTGGAGGCTGTGGCGGTGATTGGCGACTGAGTCGAGTTTCCATGTTCACCAGCGGTTCGCCACTCGCGCGGCCGGTTCCTGAAAAAACCGGCCCGAATCGTTATATTGATCATGAATTGTTGGAACACGGTGAATTGAAGGCATGTCTACAACAGCCCTGAGCCTCGGTCCACACTGGGAAGAATTCATTCGCAGGGAAATTGCAACCGGACGCTACGCAAGCGCAAGCGAGGTGGTTCGCGCCGCGCTTCGAGACTACGAAGACAAAGGCAAGAGACTCGATGCGTTGAGGGCTCATTTGGCGGAAGGAATCGAGCAAGCCGATCGCGGAGAATTCGTGGACGACTTCAGCATCGATAAGGTCATCGCCAACGCGGGCAAACGTGCCGCCAATCCGGGGTGAGCGGAAGATACCGGCTCACGAGGCGCGCGGAATCCGACCTTGAGAGCATTGCGGACTATACACTTCGGCAGTGGGGCCGGCCGCAGATGACCGCGTACGTGACCACCCTGATTGATCGTTTCAACTGGCTGGCAGAAAACCCCGGGGTCGGCCGGGCACGGCCGGAAGTTTTTCTGGGGCTTCGAAGTTTCCGGGAGGGTTCGCACATCGTCTTTTATCGCGAGCGTGACGCGGTCATCGAAATCGTCGGCGTGCCGCACATGTCGATGGACATTGACGCCTATTTCCAAAAGGAACGTGACCCTCGATAAAGGTTTGGTCACCGCTTTCTGCAGGGCATTGGCCGAGCACATTGAAAGCAAGGAAATGCTGCGCTTCGGGCAGTTCGACGCGGCCCGTTACCATTGTGGTTGTAGCGCGTTACCGTAATTCGCCATTCAACGAGGAAGATGGCCGCCATGACAACACCCCCGGCGGAGCGAATGCGCGAATATAGAAAGCGGCGCCGCGAATCGCATCTTCCCGAGGTTCGCATGACGCTTCCGGACGCACGGTTGCGGCAAGTGCGTGAACGTATTGCAGATACGATCGCCCGTCTCGATCCCGCAGCGGAAGACCAGGCGCTGCGTTGGTATTTCGCGGTCGCGACCTAAAATGGTATGTCGTCATCAAGATCTTCTGACGGCGTTGACTTGTAGTCAATTTCCTCTAATCCATTAACTGAAAGTAACCTGTTAATCTGCGTGTGTACTGCACCGCCAACTACGAAATCTGAAATATCAGTTGCGTTAGCCCTTAGCCCGGATTTCTCACCGATAAATGGAATGGGACCTCGATTTGTCGGATAATG
>VYEH01000279.1 GCA_009843005.1 Pseudomonadota bacterium
CGATCGTGTTCGCATACCCCATGTTCCAGATCAGCACTCGTTCCGCGCGCTGCCCGATCCGGTCGATTCTTCCGATGCGTTGTTCGATTTTCATCGGATTCCACGGCAGGTCGTAGTTCACTACGAAGCTGCAAAATTGCAGGTCGACACCCTCGCTCGCCACTTCCGATGTCAAGAGAACGCGCGTTCCGCGCGAGTCTCGAAATCGATGGATTGCGTCCTGCTTGTTCTCGGCGATGTCGCCATGCAGTGTCTGACAGGTTATGCCCACTGACGACAGCCTGTCGTTCAAGTAGTTCAGCGTCGGCTTGAAGTAGGCAAATACGATGATTTTCTCGCTCGGATGCTTCGTCAGATACCGTGTCACGACTTCACAAAACCGTTCGAACTTGCTGTCTTGTCGTTCGAGGAGATCGATGTCGAATCCCGGCAGGACTTCGCTCGCGATATGCCTTATCAACGGCCTTACGTCGTTCTGACGTGGAGATTCGATCCCTCCCTGATCTTCGTAGACCTGGCTCGCAGCATCCCACACCGCCGACCGGTCCGCCCACGAGATCGCTGCGGCATACATGCAACTTGACATCTGCCGCTGCGGCAGCGACAGCAGGAAGCCGTCACTGATGTCCTTGGCTCTCGCGTAGCGTCGGATAGCATCTGTGACCCTTACATAAAATTCCCTTTCGGCCCCATCGGGATCCACTTCGACAAAGTCGCTGTTGGCTTCCCGGACCACCTTCCATTCGTGGACCTCTACCTTGCGGGTACGGCAGATCGTGTGCCGAAGCAAATTGATGCGCTCCACCCGATCGGCCAGCGCAACACGATTGGCGTTTTCGCTGAGAAAAGCCGCATCCATCGGTTCCTCAAGAACCCCTCTCAGCTGCCGGTTGCCCTTCAGTAAGGGGTGTGCTTGGGCAGACTTCAACTGGTGACGAATCTGCTCTCCAGTCGACGATAGGTCGAGCACCAAGTTGCGAGCCCGAATAAGAGGCTCGTTCGCCGCGAGTACTTGCGGGAACTGGTCCCGAACGTTGAACGAGTCCGGATCGACGAGGCGTAGCAGCTGGTATAAGTCGTCCGCCTGATTGTTGACGGGTGTTGCCGACAGCAGCACGACATGTTCGCTCACATCCCGCAGCATTCGGCCGAGAGCGGCGCTCTGGGTTTCTGGATTTCTCAAATAGTGCGCCTCGTCAATGACCAGCAGGTCGATGGCGGGCTCGGATTCCGTCAATTCATCCAGTACCCGTGCGAGCCCGGCTCGGCCATATCGCTTGTCGGTATCGCGCCAATCCGGCGGCGGACGCAATCCCTGGAGGCTGCAGACGTACCCTTTGCCATCGCGAGTTTCATACTTGCCGCGCTTCAGCTCTTTGGCCAGTTCCGACGCGTCAAGCTGTGTGGCATCGACACCGAACCTGTTTCCGAGTTCCATACACCATTTATCGCGGAGCATTGCGGGACACACCACAACCAGCCGTCTCGCGTCGTATCGTGCCCGAAGCTCGGTCCAGATCAATCCGGCCTCGATCGTTTTTCCCAGTCCCACCTCGTCGGCGATCAATAGTCCGTTGCAGGGCGACTCAAGGAAGGTAAGAACAGGCTTGTACTGATACGGTAGAAACTCGGTATTTGTCGTATCCATGCTGTAGACAACATTGGCAAGCCGTCCGCTCAGCTGTATGAACATCAAGTTTCGACGAAGGTCGTTTAATCGGCCAAAGCGCTTCTTCTTGAGCAAGGCGAAAACGTCTTCGTCTGCATCATCTACTACTTGCTCCAGTGCATAGTCGGGGGTCCAACTCGTAGTACCGTCGTGCCACCGTACTCGAAAAACTAGTCCGTCCGTCCGCTGGCGCGGCTTGCCGAGAATTCGGCCCCGACGTCCAGGATCGTCAACGGATACGACCTCCGTCACCTTCGCCCCGCCCCGTGTGTGCCTTACCTTCTAATAACGGAACGACGGCTCATGCCCGCTTGGTGTTCTTCGTTGCAACGAATCCCGTAGCCCCCTTGCCCCTCGCGCGGCGAATCGAGTAGCCGTATACGCCCAGGTTGAAGGAACGGTCGTTCGCGAAGCCCGCCAGGGCTTCCTCGATTTTCCTTGCCACGGGATCCGCCTTCGGAGCTGCAGTCGCCGCCTGTTGGGCTAGCCACTTCAAAAAAACCTCTTCGCCCAGCTTGTCGCCGACTGATCGACGCAACGCCGTCAATTTTCTCAATTGTCCCTTTGTCAGTGTGCCTTCGTCGATAGCCATTACGTTTTTCCTTCCTTTCAAGGCAGCCTTGTGGCGATGCGCCGCACATCATACGTGAACGCCGATTTTCTGGCTGCGCCGACCCTGGGAGCGCGCCTTAAGGCGCCGTGCGATCAGCATCAGGCGGACCCGCGATCCCGAGGCCAAGCAGGCTGAGTACCAACGCGCCCGAACCCGAAATGCCGAACGACTAAAATTAGGGTTTCTGCAGCAAATACCGTTGGCATCCTCGCGAGCGTGGCCGAAGGCCGGACGTGAGCTCCCATATTCATCGAATGTCTACTATCCAGGGCTAGACCAGTTCCTGCTCTACCTTCGGATAAAGCTCCGGCAGCGAGGACCTCGGTACCTCCGACAGCTGGGAGAAAGCCATCCTAAACTTGAGCCTTGCGGGGCTGCCCCTCGATGACGTCGAACTCCTCGTCGAACACTCACCCATGCGTTCGATTGTGGGTTGGGATTGATTCGGCCACCGGTTGCGCACTCACAACGTGGTGCGCCGCAGGGCGGAGGGTGGGCTGCGCTGGGCACACGCTCCGGGATCTAGCTTGGGCCGATCATGCTTCTTGGCCTCGTAAGGCGCGAGCAGTATACTGTACGAATGATCAGTTATGTGCAGCGCGCTTACAAGTACCGATTCTACCCCACAGTCGAACAGCAGCTTCGCCTGGAAGGCCATTTCGGCGCGGCACGCTGGGTGTGGAATCGCGCCCTTGAATTCCGCACCAAAGCCTACCACCGCCGCGGTGAATCGGTAACCGGCGTGAGCTTCTCGCGATTACTCACGAGGCTGAAACGCACCCGCCGTTACAGCTGGCTTGGCGACACCCCGGCCACAGTGCTGACGCAGAAGCTGCGTGATCAGGACAGAGCATTCGCCAATTTCTTCGCAGGGCGGGCGAAGTACCCACGATTTCGCAAACGCCGGATTGCACAGTCGATCCGATTTCAACTCGATCAACGGCGCATCCATCGTATCTTTGACGCTAACGACCGCCGAGCGGTGCTACCGAGACTTGGATCTTTGAAGCTGAGGTGGTCGCGCCGTCCGCTCTGCCCAGACTGCACCGATGAGCCGGGTTGCGCACAGTGTCCGAAGCCTAAGATGATAACGGTCAAGCGCGATACGGCCGGTCGGTGGTTTGTCTGCTTTATGGTTGAGGAGGTGCTGTGCACAGCAGATGCAACGCCTGTGACCAGGTGCGCAAACACACCGAATTTCATTGTCGCGGTGGATCTGGGACTGAAGAATTTTCTGACGGACTCTCTAGGCGGCACCGTGGTCCCGTACCGGGCGCTGGCGAGAAGGCTTCGTGGACTACGGCGCGCGCAGCGAGTGTTGAGCCGGAGAAAGCCCGGCTCCGGGCGCTGGCACGCTCAGCGTCGGCGGGTGGCCCGATTGCACATTCGGGTGGCCGATTCACGGGCTAATTTCCTGCACCATGTGTCTCGACGGTTGGTGGACGAGAACCAAGTCATCGTCACCGAGACGCTAAATATTCGCGGGATGGTTAGAAACCGGCGCCTAGCTCGGGCGATTGTCGATGCCGGTTGGGGCGAGCTATTACGCCAGATCGCCTACAAGGCCGAGTGGGCCGGGAGGACCCACCTGAAGGTCGATCCGTGGTTCCCGAGTACAAAGCGCTGCAGCGCGTGCCATGCGCAACTCGAGAATCTCACGCTGGCGGTCCGGCACTGGCGGTGCGCAGTCTGCGGCGCCGAGCACGACCGCGACGTGAACGCGGCGAGGAACCTAGCGCAGGAAGGACTGCGTTTGTTCAAAGAACAACGGCCGAGGGGGCTCGGTCGGTCAATGCGCGTGGAGGGTGAAACCTCCGGTGAGAACCCGGCTCAGCTGGGCGTCGCGCCGGCACCCGTTGAAACGCGAACGGATCCCTGTGGGGCAAATGCCTACACGGAGCTGAGGCGGAATAGAATCGCCGATGCCGCGTGAGGGACCGACTCCAAGCAGATGCAGTTCACCTAGGATCAAAGCAATCGCTTAAGAGATTCGAACGTCTTTGGTTTTTTGTAACCGCTCGTTCCGGCACGAATTCAGCCAACGATGGGCTCAGTTGACGTCACTCTGCAATGTCGAATAGCAGTAACTTCATACAGAGTATCTAATCTGCAGCCGATCAGGTTTCAGAACATCAACGTCGGCAACCAGGTCACCAGCGTCGAGCGCGGCGCGCGCAATCTTCCGCTCCACATCAACATTGGAGGCTGGCCGTATTCGACCCCGCCAAGGAATTACGCAAGGAATTTCTGTTTGACTCACATAATATGGGGTAAATAAACTCATTGCTATGACTAAGCGACTGCAAGTTCTATTCGATGACGACGAATACTTGGCGCTCCAGCAGTCCGCCCGCGAGGATCGAATGACCATGGCCGAATGGGTTCGCCAAGCCTTGCGGCAAGCGCGCCTGAATCGTCGGCGGGCGGTAGATGTCAAGTTGCGGGCGTTGGAAGAAGCCTGCCGGCACGAGAGCCCTACGGCGGACATCGAAACGATGCTCGACGAGATCGAACAAGGCTATCTATCCGGTGATTTTCGTTGACTCGAACGTTCCCATGTACCTGGTTGGTGCTCCGCACCCAAACAAGGAGCATCTGCATAGGCTGCTGGATGAGCTGATACGCTCACGATCACGTTTCGTAACCGACGTTGAGGTCTACCAGGAAATTCTTCATCGGTCCATGGCCATAAACCGCCCGGACATGATCGATCCCGGTTTCGCCTGCCTGGACAGTATCACCGGCGAAATACTGACTATTGACATGACGCAAACCCGTGCGGCCCGGGCGATACAAGCGACCGTGGACGGTTTTTCCGCACAGGGCGCCCTTCACGTTGCCGTGATGCGCACGGCGGGGGTCAGCCGCATCCTGGATCGCGGGTTCGACGCTTGCCCCGGCATCGAGCGGATGAAATGATTGCGACGAGTAAATCCAACCAGTGCTAGCTGTCAAAATAGTTACCGCGTTTTCATGGGAGGATATCCTGGTCCGAATGGCCCGGACGCGATGGCTTCGATCATGGCGTGGAGAGAAGAGCACCCCGGCACTCGAGCGTCCTGCAGCCGCTTGCGCCTGTCATTCGCAATGGTATACATACCATTTTTCTGGTAAAAAAATACTGAAACGAGCCTGATATACCATTATTTTGGTACACATAGCCGTGAAGAACAACCTGCCCGAGCTTGGCAAGAAACTACGGCATGCACGCAAGCAGCCCTTCCCCAGAGACGGTCTGGCGGAATTCGCGTTACGGATCGGCGTCAGCCGTTCGACCTTGCAAAAGATGGAGAAGGGCGACCTCTCCGTCAGCACGGGCAGGTACTACCGCGCCGCTGAGATCCTCGGCCTGGAGGAGACCTTCAGCGGCTTGTTGACCTTCGAGGAGAGCCTCTTTGACGACCCGCGCACGGTTTGATATCTACGTCAACAGCCGCGCCACGGGCATCGTCCATGCGGCGGACTGTGTCGTGGAGGAAGACGCCGGTTTCGTGCACCGGGTGGACTTCCGCTACACGCCCGTCTATCTCGGCAACCCCGGCCGATTCTCGCTCGATCCGGCCGGGCTGCCGCTTGCGCCGGGGGAGACCCGGTTTCGTTGCCAGGGTGGCGCGCCCGGGTTCATAGACGACCACCTGCCGGACGCCTGGGGCCGAAAAATCCTGACCGCGCTTGCGCACTATCGCGACGGGCGACGCCTGAATGCCGACAGCGCGATCGATCTGCTGGCACTCGTCAAGGGCGGTGAACGGATCGGAGCGCTGGCCTTCGTTGATGTCGGCGCAACGCCCGGTTTCTTCCATGGCGCCCCGCTTGAGCTGCTTTCACAAGTAGAGTGGGCGGCGGCGCAGGTCGACGCTTCGGATTGGCGATCAATCGGCCTGGACGAGTTCGTCCGTTACACGCCTTGCCCACACGGGAAGCGGGACGGGCGGCGCCAGACCGAAAGCGTTGGTCAGCGACGGTGCGAGCCGCTACCTCGCGAAGTTCAACCGCCGGACCGGGGACGAATACAACTACGCCCGCGTGGAACTTGCCTGCCTCGACATGGCGCAAGCCGCGGGCCTTGAGGTGGCGCGCGGGAGGGTCCTGGAGGACGTCAACTCAAGAGACGTCCTCCTTCTCGAGCGCTTCGATGTAGAACTGGACGATCATCGCCGCCACCTAGTCTCGGTGAACGCGTTGCTCAAGGAAACCGGCACGCAGCGCGACTCGGGACTGCCGTTCCGCTACGACGACATCTCCGACCTGCTGATTCGCCACTCGGGCGCCGTGCGGACCGATCTCGAGCAGTTGGCACGGTTGGCCTTGTTCAATCGCGCCATCAACAACACCGATGACCACAGCCGCAACTTCAGCCTCATCCACGACGGCGACTATTACCGGCTGTCGCCCGCCTATGACCTCGTGCCGAGCATGACGGTGGGTGAATACCACGCGGCTTCGTTCGGCTACCAACCGAACCCGCCGCGGCCGAGCCAGGTGGCTCGCGTCGGGCGAATGTTCGGGCTGAGCAAACCTCTGCTGAGGTCATGCGCTGACGAAGTCTTCGCTGCGGTCGAACGTTGGCGGGAGTTCGCGGAACGGGCGGGTGTGATGGACGCCGAGGTGGACCGGATCGGGAGCCGGTTCCACCCGTAACCGCGAGAATCAGCCAGGCAACGGGCCGGTATTTCGAAAGACCCGACCCGTAGCGCTACGTGGCCTTCGTCCGGCTGATTGCGGACATTCGTCGCGAACCCTGACCAAGCCAGAACATTAACGTGGACAATCACGTAGCCAACTCCGGGCGCAGAAGGATCAACGCCGCCACTCCCGGTATCAAAATCCAAAACGGGACAGAGCCCCGAATATTGTCCCCAAGCGTGACATCCGTCGAAAAGTTACGAAGACATACAGAACAGGCAACTGACCTCAGAGAATCAGTAGCTT
>VYEH01000148.1 GCA_009843005.1 Pseudomonadota bacterium
GATCATCACTTAGCCGACGGTTATGTTGCGCTCGTAATTCATAGTTCGTCCTCCAAATCCTTCAGCATGATAGGCATTTGGGTCGTCAAACCGACGACGTCTTCAATGGCGATCTGAAACGCCACTCCTGCCCCGGGTTCTTCGTCGAAACGGCCGACATCGCGAATACGCTCCAGAATCTCCTGTGCACGCTCTTCCACCACCAGAAACAGCAGCACATCTCGCTTGGCCGTGATCTCCAGACCGAGAAAGGTCTTCTCTGGCTTGAGGCCCTCGCCGCGCACGCTGGTAATGACGGTGGAGCCGGTGGCGCCCCCCTCCCTTGCGGCGTCAATGATGGTATCGGTCTTGTCGTCCGGTACAAGGACGACGATGAGCTTCATTCTCATGGCTGGGATCTCCTTCTGAGGCCCATGTTGGCGCCGTGCAGGCGCGAGATAAGTGAAACGAGCATGGCATAACCGAGTACGGACATGATCGGAAAGACGCTGGCAAACGCAATCAGGCCGAATCCGTCGATAAGCGGGCTGCGCCCGGGGACCGAGGCCGCGAGCCCGAGACCCAGGGCGGCCAGCACCGGGACGGTCACCGTGGACGTGGTGACGCCGCCGCTGTCGTAGGCGAGCGGAATGATGGTCCGGCTGGAACGAAACGTCTGCACGATGACTATGGCGTAGGCGCCCACGATGTACCAGGGCAGTGGTGTGCCGGTGACGATGCGGAAGCACCCCAGGGCCACACCGACGGCAACGCCCAGGGCCACGGCGATGCGCAAGCCCTGGGCCCCCACCGCGCCGCCGGAGACCTCCTCCGCCTTGAGCGCAACCGCGATCAGCGAGGGTTCGGCGATCGTGGTGGCGAAACCGATGGCGAAGGCGAAGGCGTAGACCAGCAGGTAGTCTTCC
The DNA here is from genome assembly GCA_009843005.1 of Pseudomonadota bacterium. Lineage (GTDB taxonomy): Bacteria > Pseudomonadota > Gammaproteobacteria > Steroidobacterales > Rariloculaceae > UBA6522. The sequence goes on from VYEH01000148.1 coordinate 906, forward strand.
CACTGGACACTCACTGCGGCAGGATCGACAACCGCAGCAGCAGTAAGTTGCGTCGCCATGGTCTCCCCGATCGGGAACAGCGCCTCTTCAAGACCGACCAGAAATAAAGTCAGTCCCAGCAACACATAGATGAACCCCATGACGATACGCTTCAGATTGGGAATCCTGCGGCGCAATACGGCCACCTGGAACAGGACCAGGATCGCGATGATGGGCGCCACGTCAAAAGAGGTGGAAACGCCCGTTTGAACCAGGGTCGCCGCGAATTCCATCAGACCACCATCCCGTATGCAAGCACGAAGATCATGGGCGTGAGGCTCGCGAACGCGATGAGGCCGAAGCCGTCGAGCATGGGGTTACGCCCCTTGATGGAGGATGCCAGCCCCACGCCCAGCGCGGTCACGAGGGGCACGGTGATCGTGCTGGTGGTGACACCGCCGGAATCGTATGCCACACCGATGATTTCGTCCGGCGCAAACAGCGTCATCACCGTAACCAACACGTAGCCGCCGATGATCAACCGGTGAAGCGGCCAGCCCTTGAGGATGCGCAACACGCCCAGCACGATGGCCAGGCCCACCGAGCACGCCACGACCATTCTCAGTTCAAAGGCGTAGCGCAGCCGGGCTTCATCCGTTGCCGCGATCGCCCCTGCCTCGGCCGCGACCTCGGCGGCCTCCGCGCCGACGGCGATGAGTGCTGGTTCGGCAACAGTGGTTCCGAATCCGAGGGAGATAGTGAATGCCCGCAAGGCCGCCGCACGGCCCTTGTTGACAAAGGCGTGCGCGATGGCCTCGCCCAGCGGAAACAATCCGAGCTCGAGCCCCTGGATGAACAGCGCCAGCCCCGCTACCACGCACACCAGGCCCAGCGCCACGCCGGCAAGGTTCGGGAAGGGTTGCTGCAGCACCGCGACCTGAAAGAACGCGATGACGATGATGATGGGCGCCAGATCGCGCAATGCCCCTGCGAATCGCCGGACGAGCGCATCCAGGCTCCTGGTCACTCGCAGCCCTTGTCGCCGCGGCAAGGCGGACGATCAGTTCGCGGCCGCACGCCTGCCGCTCAGTACGCTATCGAGTATCAGGAGGCCCGCGCCGACGGTGATCGACGAGTCCGCAACATTGAACGCCGGGAAATACCACTGCTGGTAGTGGACGTGAATGAAGTCGATCACGTGGCCCAGCAAGATCCGGTCGATGACATTGCCCAGCGCGCCCCCCATGATCAACGCGAGCGCCGCCGCCAGAAGACTTTGCCCGCGAGACGGTAAACGCTTGAGCCACACCAGCAATCCCGCGCTCACGCCGAGACCCAGCGCCGTGAACAACCAACGCTGCCATCCCGATGCATTGCTCAGGAAACTGAACGCCGCGCCTTCGTTATGGAGCCGCACCAGATCGAACACCGGCAACAGGGTGACGGACTGAAACTCCACGAAGTTGCTGGTGATCAGCCATTTCGTCCACTGATCCAGCACGATGACGGCCAGCGTGAGCCACAACCAGGCCCAGGCGCCAAACTTCGAAGTCGCCTGTTTGGCGTCGGATGCGCTCATGCGTACACCCTCGTCTCACCGGGTCCGTCGACATTGCACACGCAGCGGCTGCAAATCTCCGGGTGTTCCGCGTGCTGCCCCACATCGGCGCGCTTGTGCCAGCAGCGCACGCACTTTTCGTGCGGGCTGGGAACAATTTCAATCCCAACCCCCGACATCGTTCCGGCCACTGTATCGGAATCAGTAGACCGGGGCGGAGGCGGGGGCGTATCAGTCTGGCTACGGACTATGGCATCCGAGGTGATGAACACGAAGCGCAATTCCTCGCCCAGGCGCTTCAGCGTGGCCGCCAGCGGGTCCGCGCAGTCTATCGCAACGTTCGCGTCCAGGGGAGAACCGATGATGCCGTCCGCCCGTAACGCTTCCAGTTGCACGGTGACCTGTTGGCGAACCAGCAGTATCGCCGGCCAGTCCACCCCGGCACCCTCGGTACTACTGGCAGCGTCGCCGTCGCCGTCGGGCTCTGGAATCTCATGCCACGTCGACAACAACACCGAGTCCCCCCGCTCTCCCGGAAGTTCCTGCCAAATCTCCTCCGCGGTGAAGCTCAGAATCGGCGCCAGCCATCGCACCATGGCCTCGGCGATGTGGTACATGGCCGTCTGCGCCGAGCGGCGGGGCACGCCCTCGGCCGGCGTCGTGTAGAGCCGGTCCTTGAGCACGTCGAGATAGAAGCCGCCCATGTCGACCACGCAGAAATTGTGGACCTTGTGATAGATGCGGTGAAACTCGTAACGCTCGTAGGCTCTGACCACCTCACCCTGCAACTCCCGGGCGCGGTCAAGTGCCCATCGATCCAGGGCGACCATGCGTTCGTCCAGCACCTGGTGACGATCGGGCTCGAAGCCGTGCAGGTTACCCAGCAGGAAGCGTTGCGTGTTGCGCATCCGCCGGTAAGCGTCCGACACCCGTGTGAGGATTTCCCTGGAGACGCTCATTTCGGACCGGTAGTCCGTGGCCGCCACCCACAGGCGCAGAATGTCGGCTCCCAGCGTACGGTAGACCTGTTTCGGTTCGATGACGTTTCCCAGGGACTTGGACATCTTGCGGCCCTGCTCGTCGACGGTGAACCCGTGGGTGAGCACACCCTTGTAGGGGGCACGGCGGTACATGCCCACGGAGGTCAGCAGGCTGGACTGAAACCAACCGCGGTGCTGGTCGGAGCCCTCGAGATACAGGTCCACCGGCAGGGATACTTCGTCCCACAGCGTACCTACAACATGGTGACTGAAACCGGAGTCGAGCCAGACATCCATGACGTCAGTGACCGGCTCATACAGTTCAGCGTCATCGCCCAGAATTTCCCTCAGACCAGGATCAAACCAGGCGTCGATTCCATGCTGCTCCACAACGTCCGCCACCTGCAGCGCCAACTCCGCCGAATCCGGGTGCATTTCGCCCGATTCCCTGTGCACGAACAACGGGATGGGAACGCCCCACGTGCGCTGCCTGGAAATGCACCAGTCGGGGCGATCCCTGATCATTCCGCGGATCCGCTCCTCACCCCAGTCGGGCGTCCATGCGACCCTGGCGACTTGCTCAAGCGCCTCGGCTCTCAATCCACCCTGATCCATGCGGATGAACCACTGCGGCGTGGCCCGGAAGATGACCGGCGTGCGATGCCGCCAGCAGTGAGGGTAGCTGTGGTCCACGCGTTCGCTGTGCAGTAACGCGCCACGCTCGCGCAGCGTTTCGAAGATGCCGCGGCCGGCGGCGTCGATGTGCTGGCCGGCAAACAGCGCCGTGGCCGGCAGGTACCTGCCGTCGCCGTCCACCGGACAATCCAGCGGCAAGTCGTACTCCACCCCCATCGCGAAGTCTTCATGGCCGTGCCCGGGCGCGGTATGTACGGCGCCGGTCCCCGCGTCGGTGGTGACATGCTCGCCGAGCACCACCGGCACGACGCGGTCGAAGAACGGATGCCTGAGTTCCAACCGCTCGAACGCCGCCCCGGGTGCCGCGCCCACCACGGACCTGTCCTCCATCCCGTAGCGGTTTGCGACGCTCTCGAGCATGTCCTCGGCGACGAGCAGGCATTCCCTGCCCGCGCCGACATCGGTCTCCACCAGGACATACTGCAACGCGGCGTTCAGGGCTACGGCGCGGTTGCCCGGCAACGTCCAGGATGTCGTGGTCCAGATCGGGATTGACGCCGGACAATCCGGGACGGCCACTCCCAGCGCCCTGCCGAGTTCGCCCCGATCCACCACAGCAAAGCGCACGTCCACGGCGTAGGAGCGCTTGTCGCGGTATTCCACCTCCGCCTCGGCCAGCGCGGAACGGCAGTTCAGGCACCAGTGCACGGGCTTGTAGCCCCGGAACACCAGGCCGCGTTTCAGGAGCCTGGCAAATGCTCGTAGCTGCTCGGCCTCGTAGCGCCGGTCCATGGTGAGGTATGGACGGTCCCAGTCGCCGATGGCGCCCAGGCGCTTGCGGTCCACGCGCTGCCGCTCCACCTGCTCGCCGGCGAATTCGCGGCAGGCCGCGCGGAACTCGCGCGCATCGAGCCCGTTGCCCTGCTTGCCGAGGCGGCGTTCCACCTGATGCTCGATGGGCAGGCCGTGGCAGTCCCAGCCGGGTACGTAGGGGGCATCGTATCCGTCCAGCGTGCGCGACTTTACGATGATGTCCTTGAGCACCTGGTTGAGCGCGTGCCCCAGGTGAATGTCGCCGTTGGCGTACGGCGGCCCGTCGTGCAGGACGAAGCGCGGCCTGCCCTTCGCCGCGGCGCGAATCTGGCCGTAGATGTCCTGCTGCTCCCAGCGCTCGAGCATTTCGGGTTCGCGCTTCGCGAGGTTCCCGCGCATGGGAAAACGCGTCCGCGGCAGGTTGAGTGTGTCCTTGTAGTCCGTCATGGGCCAGTCGTCTGCTATCGGGCTCGGTTGTCCGTGATGGGGTTCATGCGGCCAACGCCGCGCGAGCGTTCTCCACGTCCTTGTACATCTGAACCTTCATGGTGGCCAGGTCGGCGTAGTTGCGCTCTTCGCGAAGCCGCCGAATGAAGTGCACCGTGATGTACCGGCCGTAGATCTCCCGATCGAAGTCAAAGATGAACACCTCCAGAAGCGGCTCGACACCGCCGACGGTCGGGCGCGTGCCGACGCTGGCCACCCCGTCCAGAAGCCCGTCCGCCAGGCCACCGATACGCGCGGCGAAAATGCCGTCCACGGGCGCCTGCAGCCGGTGAAGGTTGACGTTGGCGGTGGGAAATCCCAGTTCCTTGCCCAGGCCAATTCCCCGGACGACCCGCCCGGAGATGGAATAGTCCCTGCCCAGCATGTCCCTCGCCAGGGGAAGGTCGCCCTCGCGCAAGGCCCCGCGAATGACCGTGCTGCTGACGCGCCGGCCACGCCGGTAGATCGCGGGAACTTCGGTCACCTCAAACCCCCTGGCCTCTCCCGCCGAGCGCAGGTCATCCATCGTGCCCAGCCGATTGGCGGCGAATCGAAAGCCCTCGCCGACCACCACGTGTCGCGTATTCAGGCCGGCCAACAGCACATCCTCGATGAATTCGCGCGCCGAAAGGCGCCTGATTCGCCTGAACGACGGGCAGAAGAGTTCATTCACGCCCAGGTTGGCCAACAGGTGGTAGCGTTCGCGAAACCGGGTGAGTCTCGCGGCGGGGCGGTCCGGCGAGAAGAACTCCCTCGGCAGCGGCTCGAACGACAGCACCAGCGCCGGCAATGCGGACGCCCGGCTGCAGGCCTTCAATCGCCGCAGGATTTCCTGATGACCCCGATGCACGCCGTCATAGGCGCCCACGGTGACCACGCGCGGGCGTGACGGGGAGCGCTGCAAATGCGACAGGTGACGATGGACCAGCATGGAACGGCGACGGCAAGGGTTTCCGGGGGGCGATTATATGCCGGAACCAACTGACGATGGCCTATCGGTTGGATCCGGCATGTGAGTTGGGGGCCGGCGATTTCCGAAGTGTCGCGAGCCGCAGCCCGAGCAGGAAACAACAGCAGAAGTAGGCCGCCATCCCGGCGAGGACGCATACGGCGAGCCAGCCGACCCGTTCCGCGACACTCAGCACCAGCCAGTCCCCGGCCCGGTTCCGAATCCACGCGACGGCGAAGACCATGACAATCCCGGACACCAGGACCTGCAAGGCGAGCCGGCCCCAACCCCGTTCACGAGCATATACGCCGCGCTTGATCAGCCCCCGGTACAGGAGGCTCGCGTTGAACAACGCCGAGATCGTCGTCGCCATCGCCAACCCTGCGTGGGGGGCGTAAAAGTCCATTCGCACCAGGCTCACCACCAGCACGACATTGAGCGCCATGTTCAGGATCAGGGCATAGACGGCGATACGGACCGGCGTCCTGGTGTCCTGGCGCGCGAAATAGCCCGGCGTCAGTACCTTTACGAGGATGAATCCCAGCAAGCCCAGAGCGTAGGCGATCAGCGCCGCTTCGGCCATGATGACGTCGTTCGAGGTGAACTCGCCGCCGTAGAAGATGGTGGTAAGCAGGGGTTCGGCCAGCACGATCAATCCCAGCGCGGCCGGAAACGCGATGAGGAGCACCAGCCTCAGCGCCCAGTCCAGGGTCCTGCTGAACGCCTCCGCCGATACCCTGGCATGCTGCTCGGAAAGGGTCGGCAGGATCGCCGTCGCCAGCGCGATTCCAAAGACGCCCAGGGGGAATTCCATCAGGCGGTCAGCGTAGTACAGCCAGGAGATGCTGCCGGCGGCGAGAAACGAGGCGATCAGTGTA
>VYEH01000327.1:0-2697 GCA_009843005.1 Pseudomonadota bacterium
ATGCCGGAGACCATCGACCGGTTCCGCCAGATGGACAGCCGCGGGCACACGAACACCTTTTACGCCGCGATGACCGAGGAACTCGATGCCGGCGTGGGCCGGATCCTCGACCGGCTCGACGACCTTGGCATTGCCGACGATACGTACGTCATTTTCACATCCGACAACGGCGGCGAAATCGGTGGCGGCGTGACCAATAACAGTCCGCTGGCCAAGGGCAAGACACACGTCTGGGAAGGCGGCATCAGGGTGCCCCTGTTCGTCCGCGGGCCGGGCATCGCCGCGGGCAGCGAAAGCCATGTACCGGCCATCGGTTACGACTTCTTCGCCACCATTGCGGACTGGGTAGGCGCGACAATTCCGTTGCCGGACAACCAGGACGGCGGCAGCCTGCACGAAGTGCTGACCAACGGCGGCTTCGGCACGGTGGAGCGTGGCACCGAGGCGTTGATCTGGTACTACGGCGCCTATCGCAACGGCAAGCACGTGGCTCCCCAAGCGGCCATGCGAAAGGACAATTACAAGTTGGTCTGGGAATTGGATTCGCAGCGGACCTACCTGTTCGCCCTCGACGGGGACCTCCGCGAAACCAACGACCTGTCACGCTTCAGTCCGGAAATCGCGGATGCGATGCACAATGAACTCAAGAGTTACCTGGAAGGTGTGGGCACGAAAATACCCACGATCAATCCCGACTACGATCCATCGCAGGATCCCGGATTGCTTTCTGTAACCGGCGTTAACTGAAAACTCTCGAGAGTACGATAATGTACGGTCTGTTGGCTCACTTCGTTCCGCGCATCACCGATGCCGTGGAGCCCGTCGCTACTCATTCCTTGGCCTATATCCTGCGCGCGGAGCGGGAAGTCGCAAACGAGCGGCCCGATTGATCCGAGATTGCACTCATTAGCGCCTTAATATGTTGGGATGCCTTCAAAATCGTCTGAAGTTGCGGCTCGTCAGGGGAGTTCGTAGCCCGCTTCGGCGATGATCCGTCGAGCCTCGACCCCCTGCAGGAACTCGATGAACGCGAGTGCGGCCGGGTTCTCCCGGCCCCGTTTCAACGGAACCACGTCCTGGCGGATGGGTTCGTGGTTTTCCACCGGAATCATTACGTAGGCGGCGTCGCCCCGATAGGCGACAGCCATCGCCAGTGCCACCAACCCCAGCTCCGCGTTGCGAGTTTCCGCCATAGTGAACGCCTGTCCGACGTTTTCGCCAAGTACGATTTTCGCTTGCAATGGCGCCCATGATCCCATTGCCCGAAGTGTCTCCCTGGCCGCCACGCCATAGGGAGCTAGTTCCGGATTGGCGATGGCCAGCCGCCGGAAATCGCCGCCGGTCAGGACGCTGACCGTCAGGCTGTCGATGAATCCCGGCTCCCGCGTCCACAGGGCGAGCCGCCCCAAGGCGTAGGTAAATGGTGCATTGCCCAGACCCATCTCGGCGAGTCGGCGCGGGCGCTCGCGGTCGGCCGCCAGGAATACGTCGTAGGGCGCACCGTTGACGATTTGCGCAAAAAGCTGGCCGGTGGAGCCATGGACTACCGTCAGTTCATGGATGCCGTCTTCCTCGAACAAAGTCTCCAGATCACCCATGGGCCAAGCAAAGTTCGAGGCCACCGCCACGGTCGCCTGTTCGGCGTTGACGCCGGATACGAGGCACAGTGCGAGCAGTGCGGATACCGGACTCTTCATGAGAATTCACGGCCGGACCGGCAGTAGAGCAACTTATTATCGGTCATTGATCGCATTTTCGAGCGCCTCAACACAGTATGTATTGAGGCTTTTGCCGTGTTTTGCCGATTCCAACGCGAGTCGCTCGTGCAGAGGTCGCCCTAGCCGAAGATTGAATTTCCCCGAATATTTCTTCCCGGCGAAACCTGGAGGTAGGGGTTCGTTATTCTCTTCTGAAGTTTCAACCCATTGATCGATAGCTTCGCAAAGCTCGGCGAAGACCTGCTGTTCCTCTGTACCGTGAACGCCGCCAAACATGAGTTCCGGACACCTGCCGACGAAGCAGCGGTCTTCCTCCGACCATTCCACGATCTTCAAGTATTTGTCCGATTTTCTCATTCCGACACCTTGTCAACTGCTGCTCTGACCGCTTTCTCCTGGTAAGGCTTTGCATCTGAACCCAACGATCCACTTATCGTAATTCGCACGCCTTTGGGATGCCTGAAGTTCCGGTGACTGCCCTTACCGCCACGGACCTCGAATCCGCCCGCCTTGAGGTAGCGTCGCTACTTTGCCAACGGGTCGGGCCGAACCTGGAAGTGAACCACCAGCGGACGCGTCCCCTGGCCGCCCTCCATAAGCCAGGGCGTGCGGTCGCCGCTGGGGACCCACAGCCCGCGGCCCTTCCAGCCGGCGTCGGGATCGTCGATGCGGCCCTCGAAGCCCTTGGTGTAGAAGCCCAGGGGATAGGGGATTCGCATGGTAACGAATTCCCCGTCCACGAAGGCGTGCACGCCGTCGTACAGGTTTGCCGTGGCAATGGGAGTGTTCTCGCCGAGTCCCGACGAATTGTGCTGGTCGACCCACGTGTAGTAGCTGGACTCGATGCTGTACTCCGGCAACTCGGGGAATCCCGGGCCGGGGAAGCGGTGGAAGGTCCAGCCCTCGGGGCAGTGATCGCCCGTGGCCGTGGGGCCATTTAGCGGTCCTACGCACTTGTCGCGCTTGAACTCGCCCAGGT
>VYEH01000327.1:2707-4358 GCA_009843005.1 Pseudomonadota bacterium
GTGCCGTTGCGGTCGATGTCGGCGCCGCGGGACGCGAACCCCGGCAGCGGAATGTTGTAGCGCTCCGCCAGGGCCGTGAAGGGTGGGTTGTCGCCCGGGTCGAGCCGCATGATCGCGCCCGGGAAGGTGAAGCTCCATGAACCCCAGACCGTGCGGCCGTCCGCCGGGTTGGGCATGACCGCGTAGAAGCGCGCCGGCACGCGGGTATCCAGTTCCGGATCCATCGGTTCGCCGGGTTCGACCCACTCGTCCTGACGGCCGTTGCCGTTGGTATCCAGGATCGCCGGCGCCCAGCCCTGCGAGGCCACGTAGTCGCCGGTCTCGTCGAACATGTTGGCGTTCAGCCACCCCACCACGTCGCCGCCGCCGCTGGTCCACAGCGTGTTGTCCTCGTCATAGGCGAACTGCAGGTGATGGGTTCCGAAACACGTTTCGATGGGTGTGTATTCTCCGGTCTCCTGGTCGTACACCGCGAGGTGGCGGTTGACGCGCGCGGTGGGGAAGTGCTGCGCCGACGGATGGTCGGAGCCTTCACGGCAGAAATCCGCCGTTTGCGGCCTGCGCACCCGCGCCGTGTACCAGACGCGCCCGTACTCATCCAGCATGGGATTGTGGGCATTCGCCTGGCTGTCCCAGATCCGTTCCTCGCCCCAGTAGGCCGAGGGCATGCCGATGGGATCGCTATTAGTAGTGGGCGTCTCCGGGTCCAGTACCAGCGCGCGGAAGGTCGTGTCGGTATTGTTTACCGGGTCGAGGATCGGGAAATTGTCGGTGCTCAGCTCGGGAGCCCCGAAAATCTTTCCATAGCCATTGACCGTCGGGTCCCGCCGATCGGTGGTCGACAGGTCGTGAAGGTAGGACTTCGGATCGGCCCAGTCCCTCACGGTGGCGACCACGTTGCGCTCGACACCCTGGGGCCGTTCGGGTATCCAGGAAGGCGTTTCGCCGGCGGCAACGCGGTCGGTCCACTCGGCCAGGTACTTGAACGGCACGCCGGCGAGCCGGGACGCCAGCGGTTCGATCATCTGCCTGGCGGCCTGTCCGGCCTGAACACGGCGAATCCAGCGCTCCTCGGAGGACTCGATGTGCATGAACTCCTCGGGGAAGGTCCGAGTGGACAACTGGCCCAACTGATGGCAGCCCACGCAGGACTGGTTTTTCATGACGCCGAGGTATTCGTTCAGTCCGCCTGGCAGGTGCGCCACTTCGCTTTCGTCGGGCAGGTGCATCATGGAATACCATGCAATGGCCGGGTACACCCTGGCGGCTTCTGCGGCGTCGGCTGCTGGCCGGGCGGTCAGATTCACCGCGTCGCCGGGGCGCGCGCCCATTTTGTCGGAATCCGCCAGCCCGTAACCTCGCACCCAGACTTGGTAGTCCGCCTCGGGAAGGTCCGGTATCACGTAGCGGCCGTCGTCGTCGGTGACGACGATCCGGGCGAACCGCGTCTGGAAGTCATCGGTTTCGGCGATGACCCAGACACCGGCTTCCGGCCCGCTCTCACTCGTGACGGTTCCGCCGATGTCGTCGGCATCGATAGGCACCTCCTGCCCTTGACCGTTGGCGCTCCAGAATGCAGCGGCTGACATGGCAGCGACCGAAAGTCGCCAGGATGTGCTCATCTTCGCCATACGTTTCTCCTTGCGCTCCC
>VYEH01000327.1:4368-34931 GCA_009843005.1 Pseudomonadota bacterium
ATATTCGGTTGGATGCTCGGGATTTGCGGTTCGTTTATTTGCCGATCCGAATCGTCAGATCCGTATTCTTCACGCCTCGATACGCAGCAACTCCATCAGGTTGCCGCCAACGATGGCGATTTTCTCTTCGTCGCTCAGGTAGGACGCCTCCAGGATCAGGTCCAGCGTATCCGGCCAGTTGAAGGGCGCGTCCGTGCCGTAGACGATCTGGCTTGTGCCGACCTCCGCTGCCAGGTGCCGCAGGCCCTCGTGCGAAAACACCATACTGTCCACGAGTATCTGGTCCCTCAGGTACTCGCTCGGCGCCCGTGTGCTGAGGCACTCGGCGTTGGCGCGGACCTCGCAGGCCACTTCGAACCGCATCAGGTAGGACGGCAGGTACCCGCCGCCGTGCGCTCCGACCACCTTGAGCCCCGGGAACTTGTCCAGCGTGCCGTCGAACATCAACCGCGCCAGGAAATGGGCGGTCTCCAGCGGGTTGCCGATGATGTTGCCGAGATCGCCGCGGCCGTCGAAAGCGCCTTCTCGAATCAGGTTGGCGGCGTTGCTGGGATGCATGAACACCGGTGCGCCGAGTTCTTCCGCCTTGGCCCAGAACGGGTCGAACCGGGGATCGGAGAGGTTTTCGCCGTTGCACGATCCGCCGACGGAAGCGCCCCTGTGGCCGAGTTCGTTCACGGCGTACTCCAATTGCTCCGCGGCCAGGTCCGGGAACTGCAGGGCGGGCGAAGTCAGGGCGACGAACCGGTCGGGATGTTCACCCACCCACGCCGTCAGGCCTTCGTCGTGGACCCTGACGATTTCCGCTGCCAGATCCCGGTCGGCTCCATACCACCAATAGCGGTTGATGCTCAAAGCCTGGTAGTCGATGCCGCGTTCGTTCATGACCTCCAGGCGATCGGGCCCTAGAGCCTGCCAGGCTGCAAAGCCCACGTCCGCAAAATCGGTCTCCCGCAGTATGTCCGCGACCTCGGGAAAGACACAGTGTGCATGAATGTCCACTGTGGTGGCCCGCCGGGAGCCGATGTGGACCTCGCGTCGCGCGGTCTGAGCGAGGGATCTTGCAAAGGGCGAGAGGAAAATGGCGCCGGCCGTTCCGCTTGCTGCCTTCAGGAACGCTCTGCGATCTGTCATGGTGAACTCCTTTTCGGGTTTCATTGCGGCCAACGGTTGCCGCGCGCGGCTACCGCGGTTCTTGTTCGTATCCAAGCGTACGACGAAAGTATACAGCCTCAATTACGCTCGCGAGCATGCCGCCGCAGGTCGCAGGGCAAACTTAACTTCTTGTAATGTCTTGGGGTTTCGCTGGCGCAGCCACACAGTTTTCTCTAGTGTTGAGGGCTGTTGGCCAGCCGGGCCGGTGTCCATGGAATCCGGAGAGCCTGAATGCATATCCTGGTAGTCGAAGACGATTCGACCATGGCTCAGCACATCGTGCATGGCCTTACCGAGGCCGGCCATGATGTCAACCATGTCTGTGATGGCCGGGACATGCTGCGGGCCGCAGCCGACGATTCCCTCGACCTGTTCATTGTGGACCGCATGTTGCCGGGCATGGACGGCCTGAGCGCCATTCAGGCGGTTCGTGCCGCGGGAAACCAGACACCCGTGTTGATCCTGAGTGCCCTGGGCGAAGTGGACGATCGCGTTCACGGATTGAAGGCGGGCGGCGACGACTACCTGGTCAAACCGTTCGCGTTTTCGGAGCTGATCGCCCGGATAGAGGCACTGGCGCGGCGCGCGGCGAGTCGCGAGGTCAACACGTCGCTGCAGGTGGACGGGCTGACCATGGATCTTCTGGGAAGACAGGTCTTTCGCGAGGATATCGAGATCGATCTCAAGCCCCGGGAGTTTCAGCTTCTCGAGTACCTGATGCGCAATGCGGGTCACGTGGTTACACGCGCGATGCTTCTGGAGGCCGTCTGGCACTATCACTTCGACCCACAGACCAATGTGATCGAAGTCCATATCCGCCGGCTGCGCCAGAAGATCGACAAGGGATTCGAGCAGCCGTTGATTCACACGGTACGCGGAATCGGCTATGTACTGGGAACATCTTAGAAACGTCTGGCGCAGCACCACCTTCCACCTGGGCCTGTTGTTCATGGTGCTGTTTGCGGCGTCCTTCCTGATCATCGGCGGATTCGTATACCGGCAGACGATGGTGTTCCTGGAACAGGAAATGCGCGCCACGATTGACGTGGAACTGAACCAGTCGCGGCAGTTCTATCTGGAACGCGGCGAAGAGATTTTCCTCGCCGAAATCGAGGGTCTGGCGGAACTGGACCCGTCTGGAATCTATATCATCCTCGACGACGCTTGCCAGGCGCTGGCAGGTGGGTACAAGCGTCTGGATGACGACGAATCGATCCAGGAGATTTGTACCAACGCTCCTGATACGGACGGCTGGGTGCTTTTCGAATTGGATATCCCGCGCGGGTTCCGGGCCCAGATTCCCGAATGGGACGACAACGTATACGCGCGAATCATTCCCATTGCTCCCAATCGTCAACTGCTGTACGGCCGCATGGGCGGCAATATCGATTCGGCGCGCGAGGTGGTGCAATCCGCCCTGGCCTGGGGACTGGCCGCCATGGGCGTGCTCGCCGTGCTTGGCAGCTATTTGATGGCCGGCAGCATCGCGGGTCGATTGGAGCAGATCAACCGGATCAGCCAGGAAATTCGTCACGGCGACCTTTCAAGGCGCATGCCTCTGCGTCGTGGGAGCGACGAGTTCGATCGCCTCTCGGGGAACCTGAACCGAATGCTGGATCAGATCCAGACCCTCATGGAAGGGGTGCGCTCGGTATCGGACGCCATCGCCCACGATCTGCGCACGCCCCTGGCACGGTTGAGGACGCGATTGGAGCGGCTGCGCCATGCGCCGCCGGGCGAAGTGGAATCAGGCGTCGAACAATCCATTCAGGAGACCGACAGCATGCTGGCCACGTTCAACGCGTTGTTGAGCATTGCCCAACTGGAAGCCGGCAGCCGGCGTACCGAGTTTGCGGATGTCGACATGCAGGCCCTGATGGTGGACATCGTTGACCTGTACGAACCCGTCGCCAGTGAGAAAGACATCGACTTGCGATTGGAACAGCACACCGCGGTCAGTTTGCATGGCGACCGCAATCTGTTGTTCCAGGCGATATCCAACCTGGTCGACAATGCCGTGAAGTACACACCGGAGGGAGGTCGGGTGCAGCTCGAACTGCTGCGGCGCGGCCAGGGCCTCCGATTGATGGTGAGCGATTCGGGCCCTGGGATACCGTCTGAAGAGCGAGACCGTGTGTTCGAACGCTTTTATCGCTTGGATGCCCATCGCGACCTGGCAGGGAACGGACTGGGACTGACCCTGGTGGCGGCGGTGGCGAAGCTTCACGATTCACGGGTGGAGTTGCAGGACAATGACCCGGGGCTCCGGGTGGTCTGGAACCTGCCGCGTGGCGGAAGTCGTTCATGACTTGAATTTAACGCTTTGTGCGACCGAAAATCGGGCTAGACTCCGGTTCAGATTGTTTGACGACAAGGGAGACAAGGCAGATGAGAAGAACAATCTACGCTCTGGCGGCGACTCTTCTGGCGCTTGCGGGCACCCAGGGGGCGCTGGCGCAGGACATGACTTTCTTCATTACCAGTGTGGGACTCGGTAACGGCGGCGACCTCGGTGGCCTTGAAGGCGCGGACGCCCACTGTCAGGCGCTGGCGGAATCCGCCGGTGAGGGCGACAAGACCTGGCGCGCGTACCTCGGCACGGAACGGGAAGGCGGCCGCGGCATCGATGCCCGCAGCCGCATCGGCGAGGGTCCCTGGCACAACGCCGACGGTGACCTGATCGCGGAGAACCTGGACCAGTTGCACGTCAGCCCCAACATGTTCGCGAGCACCGGACTCGACGAGAACGGCAACCGCGTCAACGCACGCGGCGACCAGCCGAACAAGCACGATATTCTCACCGGCTCCATGGCCGATGGCACCGCATTTTTCCCCGATGATGCGGACCATACTTGCAACAATTGGACCAGCAGCAGTGATGGCAGCGCCCAGGTGGGGCATCACGACCGGCACGGCGGCGGCAATACTTCGTGGAATTCGGCGCATGCCTCCAGGAGCTGCTCCCAGGAGGACCTGCAGGCCACCGGCGGGGACGGGTTGTTCTACTGTTTCGCGGCCGACTAGCAGCCCGTGGCAACAGTCGCGCGAGCACCGAGACCCGCAAGCGTTTGACGCCTGTCACCGTTCAGGGTCGGCTACCGCCCGAGGTCGTTGGGATCAGTTGAAACGATCCCGATCATGGGGCGCCCCGTAGTCGATTTCAGGGCCCTTTGGCACGATGCGCGTGGGGTTTATCGATTCATGACTGGTGTAGTAGTGCGCCTTGATGTGATCAAGGCGCACGGTTTCCGCGATGCCCGGCTGCTGATACAGGTCCCGGGTATAGGCGGATAAATTGGGGTAGTCCGCGATTCGCCTGAGGTTGCACTTGAAGTGCCCGACGTAGACGGGATCGAAACGGAACAGCGTCGTCACCAGGCGCCAGTCTGCTTCGGTGATCGTGCTGCCCGTGAGGTAACGCTGTCCTGAAAGGCGGTCCTCAAGCCAATCGAGCGATTCGAACAGCGGACCGACGGCTTCTTCGTAAGCTTCCTGGGTGGTGGCAAATCCGGATCGGTAAACGCCGTTGTTCACGGTGTGGTATACGCGGTCGTTGATCGTGTCGATCTCCTCGCGCAGTGCCTCCGGATAGTAGTCGCCAGGGGTGGCGCCGACGCCGTCGAATGCGCTGTTGAACATGCGGATGATCTCCGAGGACTCGTTGGAAACGATCGTCCCCAGGCGCTTGTCCCACAATACCGGCACGGTGACCCGGCCCGTGTAATCGTGTTTGGCCGCGGTATAGACCTGGTGCATGAACTGCGCCTGGTTCACTGAATCCGGAATCTCCGCATCCTCGAACGTCCAGCCTGACTCGCCCATGAACCAGTGAACGGCGGACAGTGAGATCATCTCCTCGAGGCCCTTGATCGCGCGGAATATGAGTGTCCGGTGAGCCCACGGGCAGGCATGGGACACGTAGAGGTGGTAGCGTCCTGCCTCGGCCTTGAAACCGCCTGTACCGTTGGGGCCGGGCGAACCGTCCGCCGTCACCCAGTTCCGGAATTGCGATTCCTTGCGAACGAAACGCCCTCTGGAGATTCGTGTGTCGTACCAGCGGTCCTGCCACTGCCCGTCGACCAGAAGTCCCATGTCTGCTCCGCATTGCCTGCCGTATGCTGCCGGCCATGATAGCGGCCGCATCGGCGCTGGCAACTCGAGTTGTACAATGTGGCCGGAATACAGTCGGCCGCATTGCCGCAGGAGAAGAACGATGTCCGGACGCGGATCCTCAAGCGGTGGGCGGCTCGCCGCACGTCGGGCATTCCTGCGTTACCTGGCCGGTGGTTTCGCCATCGTCGACACGCCTGTCCAGCGCGACGCGGGTTTCGAGGACTCGGCCGAGAAGGCTTACGCGGACTGGATGGATTGGACCGAAGACGGCGATCCGGCGCGGACGCGTTACTACGCCGAAAACTCCCGGGCGAAATTGTTCCGGGGCTTTACGCCGTGGGCGAACTCACCGGCAGTGTCGGGATCAACGGCACCCACGGGATGGATGGCATGTTTCTCGGTCCGGCGCTGGTCACGGGGCGCATCGCAGGCCGCACCGTAGCGGATGTTGTCTCGACAGACGTTTCACGGAAACCCGTCGCGGTTGTCCCGCCGCTGCCGGTGTCCGACGCCGGCTCGTGGGAACCGGCATTGACAGCGGACGATCTCGAAGGGTTGATGGCCCTGAAGCGCGACGGTTACTGGCACTTCGAAAGATCACACGATCTCGCCCTGGAGAGAGGCTACGAGTGCGAATTCTGCCACTCGGCACAGGTGCCCTTCGCGGCGGTGAACGACAGGCAAGGCCTCCTGGCCCAGAGTCAGGTCTGCGGAAACTGTCACGGAAGGTAGCTCCGCAGGGAGCGTGAATCTTCTCGACGGTGCGTGCGCCACGAGCCAAGGGCGCGCTTCGAACCAGTGCTGCTGATTGAACTGCAGCCGTTGGATTTCTCCAGACTCCCATTCTCACCATGGCAACCGGGGCGATCTGATATTCTTTCAACGAACGAAACCACAACCCCCATGAAAGCCAAGGAATGAGTTGTGATGGACTACTCGATCGCAATTTCCCGAAGAAGGGATAGCGGCCGCTGTGTAGTGGCACTGGTGCTGATCGCCTGGACGGCTGCAGGGCCGGTCCGCGCCCATCATTCGTTCGCGGCGGAATACGATGCCGATCTGCATGGCACGCTGCGGGGCGAAATCGTCGATGTGCAGTTCGTCAATCCCCACGTTCGCTATCGCATACAAGCGGAGCTGGACGGCGGGTCCCTTGAAGAATGGGAGCTGCAAACCCACAATGTCCGGACCATGGTGCGCATGGGCTGGACCGCCGAGACGATCGAGGTCGGTGACCGAATCGAAGTCTCCGGCGCGCTGGGTCGAAACGGCGTCAGGAAACTCTCGATGGATTCGGTCGTACTGGCCGATGGCACGCGATTCGAGCCGCGCGGCGGAGAGGTTGCCGACGCCTATACGACGAGTGAGATCAACGCCGATCCGAACCGGTCATACGGGGTCGTTACCAACTCGTATCCGGTCGATATTACCGGGCTCTGGGACAACACCTATCGATTCAGGTTGACGGTAGACGACCTGGAACCCAAGCCGACGCCTTTCACCCCGGAGGGCAGGGCCGCGTTCGAGGCCAACGATAACTGGCGCGATCCCAGCAAGAGTTGCCGCTCGGGCGGGTTGCCGAGACTGTTCGGATCGCCGACGAACATGGAAATCCTCGACGTCGGCGAGTACTACCTGATTACCCAGGCCAACCGGCCCCGAAGAATCTGGATGGATGGACGCACGGCGCCGCCGCCCGGTTCCGCCCCCAGTCCCACGGGGTTTTCCATCGGGCGCTGGGAAGGTGAGGTCTTCGTCATCGAGACCACTCATCTTGAGCCCGGCTGGCTGGATGGGTCCGGACTGCCGATGGCAGGTGAAGGCACCCGGCTCGTGGAGACCTATACCATCAGCGAGGATCGGCTGAGCATGGAACGAAGGATGACCATCCACGATCCCTATTACACCGAACCGCTGGTGCGTGTACGAGGCTCTGCCCGCAACGACGACCTGCAATTCGTGCTGGACCCCGGATGCGACCCCCGGGGCTACTATCGGGATTTGCAACAGCAGGATCTGATCGAAGCGCTCTGGGAGAATTGATTGCGCGTTTCAGTTCATCCCCGGGTGGCTTTGGCAGGAGTCTCGGCGGCTGTCGCCGCAAGCGGGTTCGTGTCGCTTGCGGTGGGTCAGACTGTCAGCGATGTTCACGCGGGCCTTCGTGCGGCTGCTGATTCGGATAGCGCGAACTGGCCCGCGGCAGTCCATGATCTCTACCGGGATTTGCACGAACAGGCCGATCTGAGCGGTGTCGAGATCGTACGCGACGTTCGCTACGGTGTCTTTCCGGCCCAGACAATGGATCTTTATCTGCCAGAGGACCGGGGCAGCGAATTGCTGCCCGTGGTCGTCTTCGTTCACGGCGGAAACCTGGATGACGGCGACAAGTCGGCGCCGGGCGCGGAGGCGTTCCTGTTCGGCAACGTCGCGACGTTCTTTGCCCGCCACGGGTTCATGGCGGTCAATGCCAACTACCGCCTGGCGCCCGATATCGTGTGGCCGCAGGGGTCGGAAGACATGCGCGAGATCATGGGTTGGCTGAGAACGGAGAATGCCGAATCTTATGGCGGCGATCCCGAGCAGATGTTCATGGTCGCTGTCTCCGGAGGCGCCCGACACCTGGCTTCCTACCTCTTTCACCGGCTCTCCCAGATGGTCCGCTCAAGGACGGGACTGAATGGAGCCGTGCTGATTTCGCCGTGGCTTGCGACCGGGCCGGAAGAGGTCTTGAGACAGTATTACGCCGATGAGCAAGACCGTCACTCGCCGTTCGAACTGTTGCGCGCGTTCGACCCGGACGAGCCCAGGGTGCCGGTGCTATTGTTGAGCGGAGAATTCGATCCGCCGCAAAGGCAGGATTCGGCGGCACAAATGTACGATGCCCTGTGCGGGAAGTACGGGGATTGTCCCCGATTCGAACAGCTGAACAACCATGACGGTTATTCTGCGGTGGCCAGCTTCAATACGGCGGACGAGTCCGTGAGCAGCATCGTGCTGGAATTCATACGCGCGCAGATTCCTTAGGCTGCGAGTCGATCAACGCAACAGGAGATGGCGGCAATGTATCGGAAGGATGGATTGAGTTTTTGCAGTTTGGCAGTGGTGGCGTTGGTTGCTGCACTTTTCGGTGTCTCCGCGGCCGCACACCATGGGTTTGCGTCCTATTCGGAAGAGGAGCATGTAGTCTCAGGCACCGTGGTGGACATGTACTTCGGGTTCCCACACCCTCGTCTGCTGGTGGAGGTCGACGGGGAGCGCTGGGACGTGTGGCTCGCCGCATTCGGCCGGGTGCGTTATTCGTGCTTCAATGAAGCCCTGGTGGAGGGCGACGTGATCACTGCGACGGGTCACCGGGTGCCAGACACGAGCCGGCTCGAAATGAAGGCCATGACCGTACTGCTGGGCGATGAGCTGTACGATTTCTATCCGCCCTGGAACCCGCTGGGGGGCAACGCCAATCCCAAGCGCACCGAACCCTGTCCCACCTGAAACTTCCGCGGAGAATTCAATGAGGCGTCCGATGCGCGGGACCGCGCTACTGATCCTTGCCTGTTCCATCCTGCCCGCGCTTGCGCAAGTGCGACCGACAACTCCCGTTACGGATGCAATGCTGCAGGACCCAGATCCTGACGACTGGCTGATGTGGCGCCGGACGCTCAACCAGTGGGGACACAGTCCGCTGGATCAGATCGATACGGACAATGCCGGCGAACTGGAACTTGTCTGGTCGCGGCCGCTGCATTCCGGCGTCCAGGAAGGCACGCCGCTCGTATACGACGGGGTCATGTTCTTCCCGAACCCCAGTGACGGTATTCACGCCATGGACGCGGCCACGGGTGGTCTGGTCTGGGAGTGCGCCCGTGGCCTGGCGACGGGCCTGAGCGGGGTCTTTCCCGTGCCGGGCATCGACAGGAACCTGGCGATCTACGAGAACAAGATCATCAATACCAGCGCGGATGACTATCTTTTCGCGCTGGACATGGCAACGGGCGTGCTGGTCTGGGAACACCTGATCATGGATTACCGGGCCGGCGCCCAGCACACCTCCGGCCCGATCATCGGTGACGGCAAGATTATTTCCGGGAGAGGGTGCGAGCCCGAGGGCGGTCCCGATGCCTGCGTCATCATGGCGCACGATGGTTCAAGCGGCGAAGAACTCTGGCGCACACGGACCATTCCCGCCCCCGGCGAGCCCGGTGGGGACTCATGGGGCGATGTCCCCTACGGGGCGCGCTGGCACGTCGGTACGTGGATGGTGCCGAGCTACGACCCGGAACTGCAGCGCGTGTTTATCGGCACATCCGTCACTTCGCCGGCGCCCAAGTTCATGCTCGGAGGCAACGATTTCCAGTACCTCTATCACAATTCCACCCTGTCGCTGGACGCCATCACCGGCGAAATCGTCTGGTTCTACCAGCACCTCGTGGATCACTGGGACCTGGACCATCCGTTCGAGCGGTTGCTGGTGGACACCGTGGTAGCGCCGGACCCCGACGCGGTCTCCTGGATAAATCCGAATCTGCAGTCCGGCGAGATTCGCAAGGTAGTCACCGGTATTCCCGGCAAGACCGGCATCGTGTACACGCTCGATCGGGAAACCGGTGAGTTTCTCTGGGCAACTCCGACGGTCGCACAGACCGTCGTCGAAAACATCGACGGCGCAACCGGCGCCGTCCGGGTCGCCCCGGACATGCTCTTTACCGGAGCAGAGCAGACACTCTACGTCTGCCCGACGCCCAGCGGCGGAAAGAACTGGCCGGCCGGCGCGTACAGCCCGTCCGCAAATACGATGTACATGCCGTTACAGAATACGTGCATGAGCATCCGGTCCACGGCCGAAGAACCCAGCCTGGACGAACTCTACGCGATCGACACCATCCGGGAGATCACGCCAGGCGAGGAGAACGTCGGCACGATTCGCGCCATTTCCGCGGAGACCGGCGTGACGTCCTGGACCTACGACCAACCCGCCGGAGTAGCCTCGCTGATCGTCACGGACGGTGGGCTGGTATTCGCCGGCGACGCGGCCGGCTGGTTCCGGGCACTGGACCAGATGACGGGCGAGGTGTTGTGGGAGACGGATCTCGGTGCGCAGGTGACAGGCTATCCCGTGACCTATGCCGTGGATGGAAAGCAGTACGTTGCCGTCAGCACCGGCGGCTCCCTTACTCTGCTGCAGCTCAACCAGCTGGTTTCCGAGGAATTGCGGACGGGCACGGATACCAACCTGTTTGTCTTCGCGTTACCGGACTGATCGAAGGATTGCGCACCACTGCCATCAACGAGCGGGAAACCGGCCGTGCTTGAATTCGTTTTCAGCATTTCGCCGATGCGGGTGTTGTTCGGCGCGGGAAGCCGGCATCGGCTCGAAGAGGAATTGAACAGTCTGGGCGTGGGTCGCGCGTTGCTTGTCGCGGATCCGGCGCACCAACGATTGGCGCGGGAATTGGCCGCGCAACTGGGCGCGCGGTGCGTCGGGATCTTTGATGGCGTCGTTCAGCACGTTCCGATCGAGGTCGCCGAAGCGGGCAGGGCAAAGGTGCGGGAGTTGCAGGCGGACTGCTGCGTCACGATAGGCGGCGGATCGGCCACCGGCCTCGGCAAGGCCATCGCCATGGAGATTGCCCTGCCGCTTGTGGCCGTGCCCACTACCTATGCCGGCTCCGAAATGACGCCCATCTGGGGGCTCACCGAAGGTGGTCTCAAGCGCACCGGAAGGGATCCCCGGGTGCAGCCCAGGGTCACGCTCTACGACCCGGAACTGACGGTTACCCTGCCGCCCGCCGTGGCCGGACCCAGTGGCATGAATGCAATCGCACACTGCGTCGAGGCGCTTTATGCGCAAAACGCCAACCCGATCATGTCGCTGCTGGCAGAGGAGGGCGTGCGCGCGCTGGCCGAGGCGCTGCCGCAGGTCATGGCAGCGCCGGACGATCTGGACAACCATGGCAAGGCGCTGTACGGCGCCTGGCTGGCAGGTGTCGTGCTGGGGTCGGTGGGCATGGCGTTGCACCACAAGTTGTGCCACGTGCTCGGGGGTACCTTCAATACGTCCCACGCGGATACCCACGCACTCATTCTTCCCTATGCCAGCGCCTACAACATGGAGGCAGCGCCGGATGCGAAACGACGGCTGACGGCGGCGTTGGGAACGTCGCAGGTCGCTCCTGCCCTGCGCGAGCTTTCGCTGTCGGTCGGGGCTCCGGCGACGCTGAAGGAACTGGGCTTGAGCACTGCTGACTTGAAGACCGCTGCCGAACTGGCGACCCGGGCGCCCTACTACAATCCCCGGGAGGTGACGCGCGATGGCGTACATCAACTCCTTCTCGATGCTTACCACGGCGAGATGCCCGAGGCGTAGCCAACCGAAGGAACGGCGAACCGGTTCCGCTACGCGATACAATTTGACGACAACTCACAGGGAGTGATTTCCGATGCAAGATTTCACCGAAGACAACCTTACTCAAGTCGTCTGCGAAGAATACGGATCCAAAACGACTGACGAACGCCTGCGCGTGGTCGTAACGAGCCTGATCCAGCACCTTCACGCCTTCATCAAGGACGTCGAGCTGACCGAGGCGGAGTGGTACAGGGCGGTGGAATTTCTTACGGCTACCGGCCAGGTATGCAACGAAGAGCGCCAGGAATTCGTGTTGCTTTCGGACGTCCTGGGCGTCTCCATGCTGGTGGATGCGATCAACAACCGCCGTTCCGGTCTGGGCACGGAGAACACCGTGCTCGGGCCGTTTCATGTATCCGGCGCGCCTGAGCTGCCCATGGGCGCCAACATCATGCTCAAGGACATCGGCGGCACGCCGGCCTTTGTGCAGGGGCGGATCACCGACCAGGACGGCACCCCGCTGGAGGGGGCCGTGCTGGATGTCTGGCAGGCCTCCCTGCGCGGTTTCTATGACGTGCAGGACCCTGAAGTGCCCCAGTGGAACCTGCGCGGCAAGTTCACCACCGGCGCCGATGGCCGGTACTGGTTCGCCACGGAACTGCCCGGGCCATACCCCATTCCCCCCGACGGTCGGGTTGGAGAACTGTTGCGGGCCTGCGGACGTCACCCGATGCGTCCCGGCCACCTGCATTTCATCATCACCGCAGAGGGCCACGACCGGCTGACGACCCATATTTTCACGGCGGGTGACGAGTATCTGGAGTCCGACTCGGTCTTCGGTACCAAGAGTTCCCTGGTCGGGGAGTACGAAACCTGTCATGACGAGGAAATGGCAAGGAAATACGGGTTGAGCGTGCCGTTCCAGATGCTGGATTTCGATTTTGGCCTGATGCGTTCGGTGGCGGAGGAACCGGTAGCGGCCTGACCTACGACCGCTTGCGTGGCGTCCGTTCGGTTTCTTCCAGCACGGCCAGCAGCCGGCTGATCATCGTGCCGCCCAGGTCTTCGGGGCGTTGCAGCTCAATGGCCCTGCTGTAATAGCGCGTGACATCGTGGCCGATACCGATCGCCAGCAGTTGTACCGGAGAAGCAGCCTCGATCCAGTCGATCACCGCGTGCAGGTGCCGTTCCAGGTATTCGTTGTCATTGGCGGCCATGGTGGAATCGTCCACCGGCGCACCGTCGGAAATGACCATGAGTATGCGGCGCGGCTCCGGCCGCACCAGGAGCCGTTGATGGGCCCAGAGCAGCGCCTCGCCGTCGATATTCTCCTTCAGCAGGTCCTCGCCCAGCATCAGCCCAAGGTTCTGCCTGGCCCGGCGCCACGGGACCTCGGCGCGCTTGTAGATGATGTGGCGCAGTTCATTCAGGCGTCCCGGTTGCTCCGGCCGACCTGCCGCCAACCAGTTGTTTCGCGCCCGCCCGCCGCGCCATTTCCGGGTCGTGAAACCGAGGATCTCCGACTTGACCCCGCAGCGTTCCAGCGTCTTGCCGAGAATTTCGGCGCACACCGCCGCCATGGTGATGGGTTCGCCGCGCATGGATCCGGAGTTGTCGATCAGCAGCGTCACTGCCGTATCGATGAACCGGGTTTCGGTCTCCTGTTTGTAGGCGAGTGATTCCAGCGGATTGACGATGACCCGGGTCAGCCGGCTGGCATCCAGCAGGCCCTCCTCGAGATCGAACTGCCATTCGCGCGACTGGCGGGCCATCAGGTACCGTTGCAGGCGATGTGCCTGACGGGTAACCGCATAGAGTTCGCCCGGGATGTTGGTATCCAGTTGCTGCCGCAGCATTGCCAGCCGCCCCGGATCGCACAGATCACCCGCGTCAACGACTTCATCGAATTCCGTGGTATGAATACGGTACCGCGCAGTATCGCCAGCTTCATCCGGCGGCAGGGATTTCTCAACCACCTGCCGTTTCTTTCGCACGAGATCGCCGCGTGTCGGGTCCCACCGCGGTACGTCGTCCGCACGGATGCGCCTGGTTGCGGGGTCTTCGCTCGCCTGTTCAAGCCGGCTGGACTCTCCGCGACTGAATTGCGGTTCGCCGGTGGAGAGCTTGAGCGCTCCAATGAGTCCGGTGGCTCGAGCCGCGAAGGCCGCTTGATCGTGACGTACTGAGGCGAGCGCCTCGATGTGTTCGACGACATGCGGCTTCATCCAGTCCGGATAACCCTGTTCCAGTACGTTGGCTGCGGCGTGCGGCAAGGGTGCGCCGAGGCGGTGTCTGGCGACGAGTACAACAGCTTCGATACGGTTGTCGCGCAGCGATTCCTGGAGCCGGTGAATGCCCGCGTCGCGTATACGCCAGTCCTGCAGCGCACGAATGTTTTCGGTAACGCCTGCCATATGCAGGCTGCCCTCAGCCTCCACCCGGCATTGCTCCAGCATGGAAAAGAGCTTGCCGGCCATTTTCCCGGCGGGCTTGGCGGATTCGTGAAGCAGGGCGTCGCTATGACCCGACCGAAGCGCCAGTGCGTCCAGACGGCCTCGGAACAGGCTGTAAGGCTCCTGAGGAGCCTCGTCGCCGGGCGCCGGCAAGCTGACTGTGGAGCCGCTGACGCGCAGCCGCTTGCCCCGGAGGACGACATGCATCGAGTAGTCCCTGCCCAGCGCCCGAAGCGCCGCCGCCGACACCTGTTCGACGAGGCTGTTGACTACAACGGACTGTTCAGTCACCGGGAGTGAGCAGGGCGACGGATGGGGCGAGCTCTACTCCGAAACAGCGCTGGTAATACTCAGCCACCGTGGGTTGTTCTGCCTCGTCGCACTTGTTCAGAAAGGTCAGGCAGAACGCGCGCTCGGTCTCCCTGAAGATTTCCGCATTTTCCGCCCAGTTGATGACGGTTCTCGGCGACATGACGGTGGACAGGTCGCCCGCGATGAATCCCTGGCGTGTAAGGTTTGCCAACGCCACCATCTGGCCCACTGTTTGCTGCCTGTCCGCGCTGGCGTACGAAGGAACGCGAGCCGTAACAATGGCCGCCTCGGCATCGGAATCCAGGTAATTCAGGGTGACGACGATGTTCCAGCGGTCCAACTGCCCCTGATTGATCGGCTGTGTACCCTGATAGAGCCCGGTGGCATCACCCAAACCAATGGTGTTGGCCGTCGCAAACAGACGGAACCACGGGTGTGGATGAATCACCCGGCTCTGGTCCAGCAGGGTGAGCTTGCCTTCCACTTCAAGGACCCGGTGGATGACGAACATGACATCGGGTCGTCCGGCGTCGTATTCGTCGAAAATCAGGGCCACGGGGCGCTGCAGCGCCCAGGGGACGATGCCTTCGCGAAATTCCGTCACCTGCTTGCCGTCCCTGATGGCGATGGCGTCCTTGCCGATCAGGTCCAGGCGGCTGACGTGGCTGTCCAGGTTGACCCGCACGCAGGGCCAGTTCAGCCGTGCGGCCACCTGTTCCACGTGGGTGGATTTTCCTGTGCCGTGATAGCCCTGGACCAGCACCCGCCGGTTGTGAACGAATCCGGCCAGCAGGGCCAGGGTCGTATCCCGGTCGAAGCAGTAGGCGGTGTCCACATCCGGCACGTGTTCGTCGGCGCGGCTGAACGCGGGGACCTCAAGGTCGCTGTCGATCCCGAAGGTTTCGCGCACGGATACCGTGGTATCCGGCCGATCCGACAGCGGTACGACGGGGATTTGCGGCGCTTTCGAACTCATGGTTTCGTACTCGGCGAACCACCTATGATGACCGAATTGCCCGCGACTTCAACCGGCACGGCGTCCAGATGGCCTCCCTTGACCGGTCCGTCGACGCAGAATCCGTCCTCAAAGCGGAATATCGCGCTGTGGTGGGAACACATGACCCGGCCCGGGCCGCTGATCAGGAACTTCTCCGGCAGGAAATTGAGCGGCAGCCAGAAATGGGGGCACACGTTGACGTAACCCCAGGCGTTCCGGCCTGTCCGGAACACCACCATGCGAAATTGGTCCGGCCCCTCACCGAACTTGAATTCCTTTCCCGCACCGTCCTGGATCTGGTCGAGTCGGCACAAACGCGTTCCGGGTTCCGGAGCGTTCAAGTGCTCATGCCAATACCTGGGCTGCATGCCTTACTCGCAGTCGTGTGGCCCTGAACACGTGGCGGCCTGTATCGATCAGGCCATTAACGCTCGTAGTAGGGGGGGATCTTCGCGTCGACGTTGACCCAGACGGATTTTGCGTCCGTGTACTCGTGCATGGCTTCGAAACCCATCTCGCGGCCGTAGCCGGAACTGCCGACACCGCCGAATGGTGAACCGGGATTCACCCGCTTGTAGCAATTGACCCAGACCATGCCCGAGCGCATCGCCCCCGCCACCTTGTGGGCCCGCGACAGGTCCCGGCTCCACAGGCCGCCGCCCAGGCCGTACTCCGTGGAGTTGGCCAGTTCGAT
Source organism: Pseudomonadota bacterium (assembly GCA_009843005.1). Classification (GTDB taxonomy): domain Bacteria; phylum Pseudomonadota; class Gammaproteobacteria; order Steroidobacterales; family Rariloculaceae; genus UBA6522. The sequence goes on from VYEH01000327.1 coordinate 20,433, forward strand.
GACCTCATCGTCGGATGAGAAAGTGTTCACCGAAACGAATGGCCCGAAGACTTCTTCCTGGCAGACTCTGTCCTCGGGTTGTGCCTTTACGACCGTAGGTTCGACGTAGTTGCCCCTGGCGAGCTCGGGGTTGTCGGGACGCTTGCCGCCGATAAGAATCTCGCCACCCTCCTGATAGGTGATGTCGCAGTAGCTGAGGACGGCTTTCTGCTGTGTCGCGGACGTCAGCGGTCCCATCTCGGTTGCCGGATCCAGCGGATTGCCCAGACGGATGGACTTCGCCAGAGCAAGGAAACCGTCGAGGAATTCATCCGCGATGCGCTCGTGCAGCAGCAAGCGCGAGCCGGCGATACAGGCCTGTCCCTGATTGTGGAAGATCGCGAAGGCACTCCCGTTGATCGCGGCCGGCAGGAAGGCATCTTCGAATACGATGTTCGCGCCCTTGCCGCCGAGTTCCAGTTGCACGCGTTTGAGGTTGCCGGCAGAGTAGTTGACGATCTGCCGCCCCACGCTGGTGGAGCCGGTAAACGCGATCTTCTGAACGTCGGGGTGCTCGGCGAGATGCTGGCCCGCCGTGCGTCCCGACGCGGGTACGATGTTCACGACCCCCGGCGGAAATCCAGCTTCCGCCATGAGTTCGCCGATCTTCAGTGCTGTCAGCGGCGTGACCTGCGCGGGCTTGATGACCACCGTGTTGCCCGCGGCGAGCGCCGGTCCCATCTTCCAGCTGGTGAACATGAGCGGAAAGTTCCAGGGAATGATCTGACCCACCACACCCACAGGCTCGCGCGTGACATAGTTCAGGAACCCGGGCTCCACCGGTACGACGCTGCCCCGGACCTTGTCTGCCATCCCCCCGAAGTAACGGTAAGTGAACGACGTTCGCGGAACGTCCAGACCCGTAGTGTCGCGGATCGGGTGGCCGGTATCGAGGGATTCGATTTGAGCCAGTTCTTCGGCATTGTCCTCGACCAGATCGGCCAGTCTGAGCAGCAGCCGGCCTCGTTCGGCGGCCTGCATGTCCCGCCAGGCGGGAAAGGCGCGTTTCGCCGCGGCTACGGCCCTGTCGATATCCGCCACCTGGGCCATGGCCACTGGCGTGATTTCGGAGTTGTCGTGGGGATTGAGAACGGAGGAGGTGGACCCGTCTTCGGCGTCGACGAATTCACCGTCAATGAACAGTTTTGATTGAAGTGTCATGCCCGAGTTTCGCTGTTTGCCCCGCAAAAATCGGCGGCAATTATACTGCGCGGGTCAGGTCGAAAAAGAAGTCAGGTATCAGAACTCGCCGGACAGGTTGACCGGCAATTCGCCCCGCTCATACATGGCGGGCAGTTCAGGGTTGCCGTTTTCCCAGACCAGCAACATCGAGCGCTTCTTGGAGAAGCCCTGGTGACGGATGTCGGCGGGCATGATGGCGACGTCGCCCGCCTTCATGATGACCTTGGCCCGCGGCCTGCCGGTTTCCTTGTCCTCGATCTCCCAATCGATCTGGTCGCTGAGCTGCACGAACCATTCCATGCGGTCGTTGCCGTGCTTGATCGGCAGGATGTACTCCTCGGTCGTCGGGCAGAAAAGGCTCTGCTTCACCACGGAACTTACCGAAGGGTTCCATGTGACATCGGAGCGCGAAAGGTAGCCGAACAGGTTGTGGGCATGCACTTCGTCTGCGAAGCCAGGTTCGGGGTAAACCTCGGGCTGGTCCGGGGGCGCCGCGGGAAAGGCGCGGTGGCCGGGCCGGCGATTGTCATCGGTGCGCAGCGGTGCATCGCCCGGCAGGCCCGGCATGCGACGGCAGACTTCCCGTTCCCGGTCGACAGCCTCATTGTTGTCACCGTTCTTCTTTCCGATCCACCCGGTGCCGGTCTCGTCAGGCGAGGCGAAGGGATCGTAGCCGTCATTGGTCCAGTCGCGCAGCAGTGTCCTGAATGTTTCCATTGCCAGCGGAGTCTCGAAAATTTCTTCGTAGTCTAGGCCCTGATCGCGATAGGAGGGGTTGTAGCGCCCCGCAAAGAACTTGACGCGGCCGTAGAGTTGCTGCGTGCCGAACACTGCATCGAAGTTGATCCAGCCGTAGAAGAAGCCCCACGCCACGGCGCGCATCACCGCGCGCAGGAACGCGTCTGCCGACATGGTATGCGAGAGTTTCTGACCTTTGGCAGTCCAGGTGATGTAGGCGAAGTACTCGTCGCGGGCGAAGGAAAAGCCGCCGATCTCAAAGCTTCTGTAGCCGGTTTCGTTGCTGGCGGGCGATGCGCCGATCTCGATTGCGGTAGCGGCCATTGTTCATGTTCTCCGAAAGTGTTTGTTCCTGATTGGCTTTCTATATGTGGTTCGGTTCAGGTGTAGCAAATTTCCGACCATTTCTCAACGGACTCGTCACCCAGAATGGTCTGCATCAGGATGACCCCGACAGCATCGGGATCGGGTGCCCTGAATCGATAGGCGGCGCCCGTGGGCAGCAATGCCTGGTGCCCGCGCCACATCCTGATCCTGCCCATCTTTCGGCCGACCGGTTCGCCGTCGAGTTTCACGGCGCCCTCCTTGTCGGGCGGTGCGATGCTGTGCGGATCGTCCAGCTTGACCAGGTCCAGTTCCACGGTGCCGTCCATGACCAGCGCGAACTCGTCATGGGCAGCGGTGTACCAGTCCGAAGTGCCCTCGGCGCGGATGGCCTCCAGGACGTATTCGACGTTCTTGCCGACCACCACCCGCTCGTATGGCGCTGACGTTGCAGCGACTTCGAACATGTTCGAGAACGCGTAGTTCTTGCGATCGTCGTTTATGATCTCGATCTCGCCCTTGGTGTAATCCTTGAGCGAGCCGAACACCGTTCGGAACTCCGTCATGGCCATAAGAGTTTTCCCTCCGGCTCGAGTTTCATAGATTCCCGGTCGCGCCGTCATCGGCCACTCCGGAATCGCCGATAATTGGTTTGCGGAGTCTATCCGCATGCCCTCCGGCGGGGCAATACGCACGGATTACTCCCGGTTCATTCGCACATGAAATTGCCCGCAACCCAATTCGCCGGGTCGTTCGGATCGCCATCGCCGACGTAGGCCGCCTGTTGGGGATGCGGACAAACAATCCGTTCGTTGTCCACGACGTCGGTCTGGCGCTGCACCCGCTGCACCGTCATGGAATCCGGCGCTACGCCGTTTTCCACCCAGTCCACCATGTGCTCCAGCCGGTCCCACCTGCTCGGACCGGGTCCGCCCCCGCAGTGGGCCATGCCGGGAATCATGAACAGCCGCACGGCATCGTCCGCGGTCGCGCGGTCGCCGTCGAAGGTGGCATCGACCACTTCGCTGTAATAGTCCACGATCGGCTCGGCGGGGATGATCGTGTCGGCCCAGCCATGGTAAATAAGCAACTTGCCCCCTTCCTGTATCAGGTAACGAGTCAGATTCGGATCGTCCGCATCGGTTATGTCGCGCATGGTGTCGCCGAGTCCGGCGGTGAAGTCGTCAAAGTCGAATTGCCACCAGGCAAACTCCGGCGGTTCCCGGGTAGGATCGGGCGCCAGCGAGAGGTCGGTCGGTCGCGTCGTGGGCACTCCCGGGTCGGTATCGTAGAAGAGAAAATTCACGTAGTCCGATGCCAGTCCCATCTGGCCGGGACGGTGGTTGTTGCCCTGGTGCGGGATCACGACCCTCGGCCAGAGCACCTCGGTCCCGAACGATTTGCCCTTGTAGATGGACTTGCCCCGGGAATCATAGGGGCCGCTGTAGATGTCCTTGATGGCCTGGAGCTGTGTGGTCGTGAAGCAGTCGTCCGCGTTCACGTCATTCGGGCACATGGCATGGGCGAGGTCCCGTTCCGGTGAAAAGTCGCACGACAGGGGATCGTTGATCACCCGGTCCGTGATTCCGTCGTTGGCGTCGCATTGGGCGAGCACGGCTTCGGTCAGCATGTTGGCCTTGGTGAGGCTGTCGAGCTGGCCGTCGCCGGTGGTGTCGAAGGCGAGCGACGCGGCGTGGTTGTCCTTGAGCATGATCTGCATGTCCCAGTTGTGGGTGAGATTCAGTCGCTGCAGGAAGGAGGCCGGAGCGCCGGCGACGATGCCGTCGAAGGTTGCAGGCAGCCGCTGTGCAGCCATCAGCCCCTGGCGCCCGCCGGTGGAGCAGCCTTCGTGGTAGGCGTAGTCCGCCGGCCGGCCGTAGTAGGCTCTGATGGCCCGCTTGGCCGCCGCGGTCGTCACTTCAAGGTGGCGATAGCCGTAGACTATTTCGGCCTGGCGGTTGTTGAACGCCCACGTTGCCCCGGGCTGTGAACCGCTGTCGTGGCCCATGTTGCTGTTGGCAACTGCGTATCCCTGGGCAACTCTGTGGGGCGCGTAGTCCAGGTCGCCATCGTGTCCGCCATCGCCCCAGTGAAGGAATCGCCCGTTCCAGGCTTCCGGCGGCGGCAATTGCACGTACCAGGTGATGCCGGGAGCGATCAGGCCCTGTACGTGACAATGGGGGGGAAACCGCTCGTCGCCAGGGCGCCATTCCGCCCGGTACAGAGTCAGGTTGCGCGTATTGATCATGCTTTCGCAGTGTGCGGTCTGATCGTCCTGGCCGTAGCCGGGGGTGGCGCATGCCAGCCAACCGAGAACAGGCATGAGCGCCGCTGCCAGTGTTTTCATTCTTCGCCTCCCGTCACGAAACAGCTGATGTGAAGTGCGCCAGAGATTACGCTGGCGGGCTTTGTTTGTCGATTTGGTGGCGGAACTGGAATTGAACCGCAAGTGCCGCCGAATCAGAGTTTTCCATATACAATGGTCGGCGCCGGACCGGGCAGATGCCGTCTCGATCTACAGGTCGGGAATGGGCAGGCGGTCAAGAACAACAGGTGAAAAACGGATGAGGCGAATCACTTGCGGGCTCGTTGCGCTCGTTGCCGGTTTCATGTGTTTTCCCGCATTCGGTCAGTACGATCTCTCTGGCGAGTGGTCGCCGCGCTATCACGAAGACCAACCCGAGCGCATCCCGGGACCGGACATGGTGGAATTCCAGGGCATTCCCATCAACGAAGCCGGCCGACTGCGCGGCCTGAGCTGGAGCCCGTCCCTGCTGACGGTGCCCGAACACCAGTGCAAGCCGCATCCCTCCGACTATGCCCATCGCGGTCCCGGCCGCATGCGCATCTGGAACGAATACGACTCCGCCAGCCAGCAATTGATCGCGATTCACACGCGGCTGAGGTGGCAGGCGCCGGAGCGCACCATCTGGATGGATGGCCGGGCGCATCCGCCGGAGTACGCCGCCCATACCTGGCAAGGGTTCTCCACGGGACGGTGGGACGGCGAAATGCTGACGGTGACGACCACCCATCTCAAACAGGGATGGTATCGCCGCAACGGTCTGGCGCGAAGCGACCGGGCCCACGTCACCGAACATTTCATACGCCACGACAACTACCTCACGCAGATCGTGATCATCGACGATCCGGTGTACCTCACCGAGCCGTTCATCCGCACCAATAACTGGGTGCTGGACCCGCGCCAGCAGATCGCTCCCTATCTCTGCGATATCGTCGTGGAAGTGGACCGTCCGCAGGGAACCGTGCCGCACTACCTGCCCGGACAGAACCCGTTTCTGGAAGAACACGCCGATCGCTATCAACTGCCCCTGGAGGGTGTCCTGGGCGGCGCCGAGACGACCTATCCCGAATTCATCGAGTAATTGTTAGCCATGGACTGGTTAAACGTCCGGAACCAACGCAGGACAGTCGCGAATATTCAATCGTGTGCCTTGCTGGCCGTTTGCCTCTGGGGCGTCGGCGCCGTCGCCTACGACGGAGGCGCAGAGGCGCAGGCCGAGATCGGCGTGCTGCCCGTGCAGGGTAATGTCTACATGCTGGTCGGAGCCGACGGCAATGTGACCATTCAGGTGGGCGAGGAGGGCGTCCTCATCGTAGACACCCTGCGCGAAGAGTTGAGCGATCGGCTGCTGGCGACGATTCGGGAGCTGTCCGACGGGCCGATCCGCTATCTCATCAGCACGCATGCACACGCGGACAATACAGGGGGCAATGCAACCATCGCCCAGGCAGGCAGCAACATCGCCGGGGGGAATGTGCTGGGTGCGATTGCCGACGCCGGAGAAACCGCAAAGATCATCGCACACGAAAACGTGCTCATCTCGATGAGTGCCGCCGAGACACCGTTACCGTTCGCAGCCTGGCCAACGGATACGTACTTTACGGACCGCAAGGAAGTGTTCTTCAACGGGGAGGCCGTGCAGGTCCTGCACCAGCCCGCGGCGCATACGGACGGGGACAGCATCGTATTTTTCCGCCGCTCGGACGTCATCAGTACCGGAGACATTTTTCTCACTACCCACTACCCGTACATCGACCGGGACAATGGCGGAACCTATCAGGGAATCATCGATGCGTTGAACCGCATCATCGACCTGACCGTGCCGGCTGACCGGCAGGAGGGCGGAACCATGGTGATCCCGGGGCAGGGACGGCTGTGCGACGAAGCCGATGTGGTGGAGTATCGCGACATGCTGACCATCATTCGTGACCGGATTCGCTACCTGTTGGGGCAGGGTGCGTCCCTTCGGGAAGTTCTGGATGCCCGGCCGACGCTGGATTACGATGGCCGTTATGGCGCCGATTCGGGGTCTTGGACCACGGTGCAGTTCATCACGGCGATCTACGAGGAAATGAGTTAGAAGAGAGGGCTTGGTACGGATGAAACTACGACTCGCAGCGGCGCTCGCGGGCGTCGTGGTGACCTTGGGTTTGCAGGCAACGGCGCATCATTCGTTTTCCGCGACGTATCACATCGACGAGCAAATTATGATCGAGGGCCGGCTGGTGGCCTTCCTCTACCGTAATCCCCATGCCTTCCTGCACGTGAACGTGACCGACGAAGAAGGCGACACTGCGCGCTGGGCCATAGAGTGGGGCGGTGCGGCGGTGCTGACCTCCCAGAGCGTCACCCGTGAGACCCTCAAGCCGGGAGACTTCGTTGTCGTCACCGGCAACCCGGGACGCAACCCGGAGGACCACCGCATGCGCATGCAGCACATCGAGCGGCCGTCGGACGGTTGGGCGTGGGGCGGTGAGTTTGACTGAACCACTTCGGTTGCGCGCCCGGATACTCATTGCATGCGTCGCCCTGCCGGCGCTGGCTCACGATGTTGCGGCGCAGGAATTGGTCACCGCGCGGGAAGTCGCACCGGTGGACCTGACCGGCTACTGGACGGCGGTGGTGACGGAAGACTGGCGCTGGCGAATGGTGACGCCTCCAAAGGGCGATTACGCAAGCCTCCCGCTCAATGACGAGGGACGTCGAATTGCCGATGGCTGGGATCCGGAGGCGGAAGGCGACGCTTGCAAGGTATACGGCGCCGCCGGCGTGATGCGCATGCCGTTGCGGGTCCGTATCACCTGGGAAAACGACAATACGCTCCGCATCGATACCGATCACGGCATGCAGACACGCTTGCTGAATTTCGATCCTGCAGCGGCAGCTCCGGCCGAACACTCGCTTCAGGGTCACTCCGCGGCGCACTGGGGACGGGAGGATATCGGGTTCGACCGAGAGGACTGGCAGGAGTCCAATATCGGTACCATGTTGAAGGTGACCACCACCCACCTGAGCCCCGGATTCCTGCGCAGGAACGGCGTGCCGTACGGCAGCGACACGGTCATGACGGAGTACTATGATCGCCATGCGGCATACGGCGAGGAGTGGTTTACCGTTACGACCATCGTCAGCGACCCGCAGCACCTGACCCAGGAGTTCATCACCAGTTCCAGCTTCAAGCGATTGCCCGACGGTTCTTCCTGGAATCCGGTCCCGTGCGGTTCCTATTGAAGCGGTCGCGGCCCATCAGGAGTCATTTCAATGAATATTTGCAGTAGATCCCAACCGCATACTGTCGCCGGGGCGGGCGGTGTCAGGCACATTCATTTCAGGGAGGAAAGAGCATGAGCAAGATGGCGAGAGGTCTGGCGCCTGTCATGGTTGCGCTGATCTTCGGCACAGCGGCGATGTCCCAGGATCGGTTGCAGAGAGGCAAGGAAGTCTACGACTATTGGTGCATCAACTGCCATGGGAGCTTTCCCGGTACGCCGGGGACACAGGCGCTTGAGGTGCTCTACAGGGGACTCAAGCCCGCCGACCTGGAAGAGCGAACCGATTTGCCGGCGGAACTGGTAAGACTCTACGTGCGTACCGGCGTGTCCATCATGCCGACTTTTCGCAAGACGGAAATCAGCGACGAGGACCTGGAGGCACTCGTGGCCTACCTGGCGTTCGACTACGAGCCCTAGTGCTCCATCAACCTCATAACGCCGTATCGGTGGCCGCAGGGTTGACAGATCTCGACACGACGACATGAAAACAGTACCGCTGATCTCGGCAGCAGAGGCTGCGCGCAAGGTCAAATCCGGCGACATACTGGTCGTTGGCGGATTTGGCATGACCGGTACGCCGATTCACCTGCTGGATGCGATCGCCGAAACCGACGTCGGGGGCCTCACGATGATCGCCAACAACATCGGCGAGCCCGGTCTCGGGGGCGGCCGAATGCTGCGTAACGGGCAGATCAGCAAGGCGATCGGTTCCTATTTCACCACCAATCGCGAGGCCGTCGAGGCCTATCTGTCCGGGGATATCGACATTGAACTGCTGCCCCAGGGCAGCATGGCCGAGGCGATTCGCGCGGGAGGAGCCGGCCTCGGCGGGTTCTATACGCCCACTTCTGCCGGAACGCCGCTGGCAGAGGGGCGCGACACCCGCATCATCGGCGGCAAGGAGCATGTTTTCCAGCCGGCCCTGACTGCGGACGTGGCGCTGATACGCGCCTGGCAGGCCGATACCTCCGGCAATCTCGTGTACCGCAGGACCGAGAACAACTTCAACCAGGCAGCGGCCACTGCCGGTAAACTGGTCATTGCCGAGGCGGAGACAGTCGTTCCCGTGGGGGAACTGGACCCGGATCATATCCATACGCCCGGCTGTTTCGTCGACTACCTGGTCGAGGCGCATACCACACTTGAAGAGTTGGGCAGTTCCGCCTCGGTGTCCGGCAGTCTGAAGAAGGTGAGCGCGGCGCGCATGACCATGGCGCGGGCGGCGCTGGAGGAACTCGGTCCGGGCGATGTCGTCAATCTGGGCATCGGCATTCCCACCCTCGTAGCTGATTTGATCACGCCCGGGCACGGCATCATCATGCACACCGAGAACGGTATGCTCGGCGTCGGTCCGGAACCGGAATCCGGCGGAGCCATGGACTACCCGGTCAACGCAGGCAAGATCCCGGTGACCGCCTTGCCGGGCAGCAGCTAGTTCGACAGCGCAAGTTCCTTCGGCATGATCCGCGGCGGGCACGTGGATGTGGCGATCATGGGCGGTTTGCAGGTGGATGAGAGCGCCAATCTTGCCAACTGGGCCATTCCCGGCAAGCCGCTTCTGGGGGTAGGGGGCGCGATGGACCTCGCCTCGGGTGTTCGGAAGTTGATCGTGACGATGACGCACACAAGCCGGGACGGGGCCGCCAAGATCGTTCCGGAGTGCACGCTGCCGTTGACCGCCGTCGGGGCGGTGAGCGTGATCGTCACGGAACTGGCCAAGTTCCGTTTCGTCGATGGGCGCCTGACTCTGGTCGAGGTCATGCCGGGAGCGACGCTTGACGATATCCGTGCCAGGACGACGGCGCAATTCGAGGTTCGGGTCTGAAGCGCCGGGTCATCAATGCGAAATGGGCCGACGCAGGGGCACTTATCGGATGGCGCAGATTCACATTGACCCGAATCGTATTAACCAAAACACGAGAAGTGACACATATGTTATTGAAAAGAAGGAACATATACTACGTGATTCACGCTGCGCTCGGCGTTTATCTACTGTCGTTGGGCGAATTTGCCGACGCCCAGTTACCGACCATGTCGCAGGACTCGCTGGACCAATATCCAACTTCCGAACATGATCGGCGCGTCAGCGCGATCGAGTCCTTTGACGACGTGCTGGAAGGTTGGGAGCGCCGCGCCAGAACCGGCAACATCATGAGCACCTACGACGTGCAGGTGATCGCGACCTACGATCCTGGCGAACCCAGGTTCGAACCGCAACCGGGGAAGACCTACTTCTACGAAAACCTGGGCACCTCGACGGCGTTCTATTCGGCCGGACGCAGGGCGGCGGCAGTGGAGGGCAACCAGGTCGTGGTCGGGGACGCCGAGACCAAGGAAGTCATCGCATCCTACATGTTGGCGCCCGAATTGCGCAGCAGCATGCACACCACCTTCATGTCTCCCGACGGCCGGTATGTGTATATCATCGGTTCGCCGTCGGGAGAACCAACCGGATTGGTCGCACTCGCCGGGTCGGCATCCCTGGTCAAGGTCGACGCCCTCACGCTGCAGCCGGTCAAACAGATGAACGTCGGCGGGCGATTGCACCATGGGCAGATCTTTCGGGACGAGTACCTGTTGATAGACACCTTCGGGCGGGACGACGATGGGCTGGACCTGTTCCTGTTCGACCCGGAGACGGACCAGATCATCGGTGGGGTCCGCGACGAGGACCTGGGAGGCGCAACGTATACGGCGTATACGGACGACGAGTACATTTACGTGCTGATGGAACCCGTGGGTTACGGCCCCATGGCCTTGACCGGATACATTGGCGCAACCAATCTGGGACTGGGACGCATCACGGCGTTGCGGCCGTTCTGGGTCACGCAAATCGACCCGGATACCTGGGAAGTTGTGGGCGAATATCCATATCCGGGTTTTCGGGGCGACTGGATCCTGATCGACGACGCCAGCGAGTACATCTACGTGCCTGGCGGCGGTTCCCACAGCCTGTCCAAGATCGAGCTTGCGACCGGCGACATTGCATGGCACCGATCGACCGGAATCGGCCCCTACGGCGCTTCGTTCAATGCGGACCAGGCAGAAATCTGGGTGGCGGACAAGGGTGAGGCGAACGGATTCTTCGGGCGCACGCTGACCGTCTTCGATACGGCTACCGGGCAACCACTGGAAACCCTGTTCTCCGGTTATGTCGTCGATCACGTGCTGCTGTCGCCCAACGGCAAGGAGATGTGGGCCACCGCTAACGGCGACGCACAGATATTCGTATACGACGCTACCACGCGGGAAGAGACCCACGTCATCGACATGCCCAATTGGGGCGAACCCCACGGTCTGGTCTGGGTGCATTATGATATGGATGGAAACGCGCGCGTGGTTCGGGACCAGGGCGGTTTCCGCGGCGGCATCGACCCGGTTGCGGGTGTCGTCCTGAATTACTGATCGCATGGCGTCAGGGGTGGCTTTCCCAATTTCGGGACCATGCTGCCAGGCGGATAGATGCCAGGCAGGTGCAGGAGGATAATGGCAATGAACATCAGTGTTGGATCACGCGGCATGTTGACGCTGGTTGTGGGCGCCGTGATGGCGGTCACCCTGGCAACCGATGACTTGACGGCGCAAGAGGCGCCCGGCTTCCTGTTCGACCCCACCTGGCCAAAGCCGCTGCCCAACAACTGGAAGATCGGCGGCATCACCGGTCTTGCCGTGGATGCTGACGACAATGTCTGGGTACTGAACCGGCCGAACGACCTGACGGCCCTGGAACTGCGGGTCGAACCGTCGCCGCCGATCGCGCTGTGCTGCGCGCGCCCGCCGTCGATGATTCACTTCGACAGGAACGGCAATGTCATCGGATCGTTCGATGCGCCCCAGGGACACGGCATGGATGTGGACAACGAGGGATTCGTTTACATCGGCCAGGACACAGTCCGCAAATACGACCCGAACACCGGTCAGGTCGTCGCCGAAATCGCGCGCACGCCGGAGCGAGAGGGTGGCGCACGTGTCGGACTCCCGCCGCCCACCGCTCGCGAGCCCGGACAGGGCGGCCGCGGTCCCGTCATCAATTTCATTACGCCCCGTCCGGCCCCCGAACCCGCCGTGCTTGCCCAGCGGCAGATGGCGGTTGCGGCGTTCCGCGAGCAGTATCCCCCGGAGACGCCCATGGTCGTGGGTGGGATCGAGGAGATCCGCATCATCGACGAGGACAACGAGATTTACGTCGCCGACAATTACCTGGGCGGACGGATTCTGGTCTTCGATCTGGAGACACTGGAGTTCAAGCGTGGCTGGGGCGCCTATGGCAAGCCTCTCGCCGAGATCAGCGTTGACGATGCCGACCACGATTACACGCCCAATGGCCCGATGCCCCCGGACTTCGTCGGTCACCTGACCGTCAACGTCTCCCACGACGGTTTGGTGTACGCGGCGGACCGCAACGGAAACCGCATTCACGTCACCACCAAAGAAGGGGAGTTCCTGCAGGAATTCGTTCTGGCGCCCCAGACCGGCGCCGGCGGTTCAACCGGGGGCGTGGCTTTCTCGCACGATCCCGAGCAGCGCTTTCTCTACATCTCCGATCTCACCAACAACAGGATCTGGTTCCTGAACCGCGAAGACGGAACCCTTGTTGGGGAGATGGGGACGATGGCCGACAACGGTGGTCAGTTCTTCGGGCTGCACATGATCGCCGTGGATTCCGACGGGAACATCTACACGGGCGAAGTCTTTACCGGCCAGCGCGTCCAGAGGTTCGTCCCCGAGGACAGCGAGAGGGGCGAGCTGCTCACGCAACTGGCCGAAATGCAGTTCTAGGTCAGGGTGTGTCGGCGCCGGATCTCAGTGTAGCAATTTGGTGCCGAGGAGAGGACTTGAACCTCCACGGGGTTGCCCCCACTGGCACCTGAAGCCAGCGCGTCTACCAATTCCGCCACCTCGGCCGGGGTAGGAAGGCGCCAGAATTTACTGGCTGTACCCATGAGTGTCAATCGTGAATAGCAGCCGGTATCGCCATCCCATCCCGTCGCGCCCCGAGATCATCAATGCGATGGAGCGGGCAGGGCGTCCACTCACGCTTGTTTCCCTCGCGGGGCATTTGCGGCTCAAGGGCTCCAGGAATGAGGGGGCACTCAGGCGCCGGCTCAAGGCCATGGTCCGGGACGGGCAGCTCATTCGCAATCGCGCGCGAGAATACTGCCTGGCGCACCATCTGGATCTTGTCATTGGCCGGGTGCGCGCGCACAAGGACGGTTACGGCTTTCTCACGCCGGACAGTGGTGAAGAGGACATCTTCCTTTCTTCCAGGGAAATGGGCCGCCTGTGGGGCGGGGATCGAGTGGCCGCGCGCATCAGCGTCACTCATCGCGGCTCCGAGGGCCGCGTGGTCGAGATTCTTGAGCGTGCCGTCAGTGAGGTCGCCGGGCGCCTGGTGAGCGATCGGGGAATCGACTGGGTGGAAGTGGAAGGGCGTGAGCGGACACGGGTGCTCATTCCCGGGGGGCAGGGCCGGGGCGCCAAGGAGGACGACCTGGTTCGTGCCGAGATAACCGCGCATCCCACCAGACGAACCAATGCCATAGGGCGAGTCATTCACGTGCTTGGCGATTTCGACGATCCGGGCGCGCAAACCCTGTCAGTTATCCTGTCGCACGGGATTCCGTACGAATTCTCTCTCCAGGTCGAGGCGGAGGCGGCAGAGATGCCCTCCGGCGTCACCCCCGACGCTCGGCGCGGGCGCAAGGACCTGCGCAAACTGCCCCTGGTCACTATCGACGGCGCGGATGCGAAGGACTTTGACGACGCGGTCTACTGCGAACCGAACGACAATGGCTGGCGGCTGATCGTGGCGATTGCCGATGTCGGCCAATACGTTCGCCCGGAGACCGGACTGGATGAAGCGGCCCGGGAGCGGGGAACCTCGGTTTATTTCCCGGACCGCGTTGTTCCCATGTTGCCCGAAACGCTTTCCAATGGGCTGTGCTCGTTACAACCCCGTCAGGACAGACTCTGCCTGTGCTGCGACATGACCGTTTCGCGGCAGGGCGAGGTAAGGCAGTCCCGGTTCTACGAGGCGGTCATGCGCTCGGTCCGGCGATTTACATACGGCGAAGCTGCCCGGGTGCTGTCCGGAGAGTCAGGCAATGACAACGTTCCTGCGGCGGATTCGGCCACGTTTCGCAGCCTGAAGGCACTGGCCGATGTGTATGCCGCGTTCCTGGCGCGTCGGTGCGATCGGGGCGGACTGGAATTCAATCCGAGTGAAGTCGTCCTCGAACTGGATGACCGGGGTCGGATTTCCAGCATTGCGCCCCGGCAGCGGCTCGTCACCCATCGCATCATCGAGGAGTGCATGATCGCCGCCAATGTGGAGGCCGCCAAGTGGCTCCGGAAAGCCCGTATCCCAAGCCTGTACCGGGTGCATGAAGGACCGGGGCCGGAGCGTGTCGACGAGTTGATCCTGTTTCTGCGCACGCTGGGCATCACGTCAGTTTCGCCCGGTCGCCTGCAACCCGCCGACATGAACCGGATACTGAAGGCAACCGCATCGGGCCCGGAGGCCGAACTGGTGGAGACCATGTTGCTTCGCTGCATGGCCCGCGCGGAGTACAGGCCCAAGAACAACGGCCACTTCGGACTTGCGCTGCCCGCCTATGCGCATTTCACCTCGCCCATTCG